>JAQWOW010000224.1 GCA_029245665.1 Polaribacter sp.
CCATAAGATTAGGAGGCTTTAAACTCGGTTTTTGGTTTGCACAACAGGGCTCAATTTATGTTTTTGTAATTCTCATTTTTGTATATATAAAATTGATGAACAAATTGGATAAAGAATTTGGTTTTAATAAAGATTAAAAAATAAAATTATGAGTATTCAAATTTGGACATGGATTTTAGTAGGAATCACTTTTGCACTATATATCGGGATTGCAATTTGGTCTAGAGCAGGATCAACCAAAGAATTTTATGTTGCTGGTGGGGGTGTTTCTCCTTTAGCGAACGGATTAGCGACTGCAGCAGATTGGATGTCAGCAGCCTCATTTATTTCTATGGCAGGATTAATTTCTTTTAATGGTTATGATGGTTCAGTATATTTAATGGGCTGGACAGGAGGCTATGTGTTACTCGCTTTATTGTTAGCACCCTATTTAAGGAAATTTGGTAAATTCACTGTTACAGATTTTATAGGAGATCGTTATTATTCTAATGTAGCCAGAAGTGTAGCCGTATTTTGTGCACTGCTAGTTTCATTTACATATGTAGCCGGACAAATGCGAGGTGTTGGGCTGGTCTTTTCCCGTTTTTTAGAAGTGGATATCAATACAGGTGTAATTATCGGGATGATCATCGTATTATTTTACGCGGTTTTAGGAGGTATGAAAGGGATTACTTACACTCAAGTTGCCCAATATTGTGTATTGATTTTTGCGTTTATGGTACCTGCAATATTCATCTCTATTCAAATGACTGGAAATCCAATACCACAATTAGGTTTTGGTGGAGCAGATGAAAATGGAGTGTATTTATTAGATAAGTTAGACGGCTTACACAGAGAGTTAGGTTTTGCAGAATACACTTCTGGGAGTAAAACTACTTTAGATGTTTTTTTAATTACTGCTGCTTTAATGTTCGGAACAGCTGGTTTGCCTCACGTAATTGTTCGCTTTTTTACTGTTAAGAAAGTTTCCGACGCCCGTAAATCCGCAGGTTGGGCTTTATTATTAATAGCTATTTTATACACAACGGCACCCGCAATTTCGTTATTTTCTAGAACTAATTTAATTGAAACGGTGAGTAATAAATCTTATGAAAAATTACCGGAATGGTTTAATAATTGGGAAAAAACAGGATTGATACAATTTGATGATAAAAATAAGGATGGAAAAGTACAATATGTTGCAGATGCTGCAAAAAATGAATTAATTGTAGATAAAGATATTATGGTGTTGGCAAATCCTGAAATTGCCGGTTTACCAAATTGGGTAATTGCTTTGGTTGCAGCAGGTGCTCTAGCAGCAGCACTATCTACAGCAGCGGGATTGCTATTGGTAATTTCTGCATCCGTATCGCACGATTTAGTTAAGAAAATGATCAATCCAAATATCACAGAAAAAGGCGAATTGATTGCAGCAAGATTGTCTGCAGTTGTTGCTGTTTGTGTGGCTGGTTATTTTGGGATTCATCCACCAGATTTTGTCGCTGCCACAGTAGCCTTGGCTTTTGGTTTGGCCGCAGCTTCTTTTTTTCCAGCAATCATTTTAGGTATTTTTGACAAAAGAATGAACAAAGAAGGCGCAATTTTAGGAATGGTTGTCGGAATTTTTGTAATGCTTTTTTACATGATGAAATTCAAATTTGATTGGTTTGGAGGTGGCTCAAAAGAAGATTGGTGGTTTGGTATATCACCAGAAGGTTTTGGAACAATCGCTATGACAATTAATTTTATAATTTCAATTATTATTTCTAGATTTACACCAAGTCCACCAAATGATGTGCAAGAAATCGTTGAAAATATAAGAATTCCTAGTGGCGCCGGTAAAGCAACACATTAATTATTGTAGAATAGAAATAATTACAACTGTGAGAAAAATTTATAAATTTCTATTGATTTTGATAATCATTTCAATGAGTTGTAAAAATAAAAAAGAATTATTAATCCCTTTTTCAAGCCCTGAAATTGAATTCTCTGGACGAATCGATACCAATAAAGTTGAAGCAGCAGAAATATATTGGTCTGGCAGTTCTATTAAGATAAATTTTGAAGGAGAATCTATACATGCACTGTTAAAAGATGAAACAGGAGATAATTATTATAATGTCATTTTAGACAACGATTCTATTTCTATTCTGAAACCAGATACCAGCAAAAGATATTACCAATTGGCTTCCAACCTGTCTGAAGGAAAACACTCCATCGAACTTTTTAAAAGAACTGAATGGAATAGAGGGAAAACTAGTTTTTTTGGTTATAAAATTAAAAATAATGCTAGATTACTTGCAAAACCAACTTCTAATAAAAGAAAAATAGAATTTTATGGAAATTCTATTACAGCAGGTTATGCAATTGAAGATTTTTCGGGAAAAGATTCGCCAGACAGTACTTATACCAACAATTATTTAAGTTATGCGGCGATTACTGCTAGACACTTCAACGCTAAATTTCAATGTATTTGTAAAAGTGGTATTGGTATTACTGTCAGTTGGAATCCTTTAATCATGCCAGAAATGTATGATCGGTTGATTCCAACTGACAGCACCAGTAAATGGAATTTTTCTTTGTACACGCCTGATATAGTTGTAATTAATTTATTACAAAATGATAGCTGGTTGGTTAATTTACCAGAACATGAAGAATTTAAAAGACGATTTGGAAATAAAGCGCCCACAGACAGAGAGATCATAAATGCGTATCAAAAATTTGTAGCCAATTTAAGGAGCAAATACTCTAGGGCAAGTATCATTTGCACACTTGGAAGTATGAATGCAGCAGAGGAAGGTTCAAAATGGATGAAGTACATTAAAGTTGCTGTAGAAAATCTTAATGACGAAAAGATCCTTACTCATTTTATGCCTTATATTAAATCATTTGCACATCCTTCAGTTCAGGACCAACAAATAATGGCAAATAGTTTAATTCAATTTATTGATAAAAATATAGAATGGTAGTCAGAAATCCAATACAAAACAGAAACTAACAGCCAATTATTAACTACTAATAACCAATCATCAAAGATGAGTAATTATCACATCAAACATTTAGAAGAATATTATCAAGTCTACAGAAAGTCAATTAGAGAACCAGAAAATTTTTGGGAAGAAATTGCTGAAGAGCATTTTGTATGGCGAAAAAAATGGAACACTGTATTAGAATGGGATTTTTCTAAACCAGCAGTAAAATGGTTTGCGGGATCACAACTCAATATTACAGAAAATTGTATTGATAGACATTTGTCAACTCGAGGAGATAAAACAGCATTATTATTTGAGCCCAATGATCCAACAGAAGCGGCCGAACACATCACTTATAAACAACTTTCAGAAAGAGTCAATCAGTTTGCAAATGTTCTTAAGGAACAAGGAATACAAAAAGGTGATAGAGTTTGTATTTATGTTCCTATGATACCTGAATTGGCAATTGCAACACTCGCCTGTGCTAGAATTGGAGCCATCCACTCTGTAGTTTTTGCAGGGTTTTCTGCAACAGCATTAGCAACAAGAATAAATGATTCAGAATGTAAAATGGTGATAACTTCTGATGGTTCTTATAGAGGTAATAAAACAATTGATTTAAAAGGAATAGTTGATGAAGCATTAGAATCTTGCCCTGGAGTAGAAACTGTTTTGTTGGCAAAAAGAATCAATTCAGACATAAATATCAAAGAAGGCCGTGACAAATGGTTACAGCCTTTATTAGATAAAGCTTCTACAGAATGCGAAGCAGAAATGATGGATGCAGAAGATCCGTTATTTATTTTATATACTTCTGGTTCTACAGGAAAGCCAAAAGGAATGGTGCATACAACTGCTGGTTACATGGTATATACTGCGTATACTTTTAAAAATGCTTTCCAATATAAAGAGAATGATGTGTATTGGTGTACTGCAGATATTGGTTGGATTACGGGGCATTCCTACATCGTATACGGTCCGTTAGCAAATGGAGCAACCTCAGTACTATTTGAAGGTGTTCCTAGTTATCCTGATTTCGGACGTTTCTGGGAAATTGTAGAAAAGCATAAAGTAAATCAGTTTTATACCGCTCCAACTGCGATTAGAGCATTGGCAAAACATGGAACAGAATTGGTAGATAAATATGATTTGTCGTCTCTAAAAGTATTAGGTTCTGTTGGAGAACCTATAAATGAAGAAGCATGGCATTGGTATAATGACAATGTAGGGAAAAAGAAAAGCCCAATTATAGATACTTGGTGGCAAACAGAAACAGGAGGAATGATGATTACTCCAATTCCATATGTAACACCAACCAAACCTACTTATGCAACTTTGCCTTTTATAGGAATTCAGCCAGCTTTAATGGATGAAAA
>JAQWOW010000057.1 GCA_029245665.1 Polaribacter sp.
TGTGCTTTTTTTTAAAAAATTATGAATAAAATTTAAAGCTCCATTATTAACTTTTAATACTAATTTTTTAAAGATCTAAAAATAAACAAAAACACTTTCTATTCTCTTGAAAATAGTATATTTGTTAGTTTTAAACAAAAAAATTTTATGAGCAACTCTAGAAAAAGACATGAAGCTTTATTATATCACGCAAAACCGAAGCCAGGTAAAATAGAAGTTGTACCTTCTAAAAAGAATGCAACTCAGCATGACTTAGCATTGGCATATTCTCCCGGGGTTGCTGAGCCATGCTTAGAAATTGCCAAAAAGAAAGAAAACGTTTACAAATATACTGCCAAGGGGAATTTAGTTGCTGTAATCACCAACGGAACAGCTGTTTTAGGCCTAGGTGATATTGGCCCAGATGCCTCAAAACCAGTAATGGAAGGCAAAGGCTTACTCTTTAAAATATTTGCAGATATAGATGTTTTTGATATCGAAGTAGATGCCACTGACGTAGAGCTTTTTATTCAAACTGTAAAGACAATTGCACCGACTTTTGGAGGCATTAATTTAGAAGATATTAAAGCGCCTGAAGCTTTTGAAATTGAAAGACGCTTGAAAGAAGAATTAGACATTCCTGTGATGCATGATGATCAACACGGAACTGCAATTATCTCTGCAGCTGCCCTAAAAAACGCGATCGATATTACAAAAAAAGACATCAATCAATTAAAAATAGTTGTAAATGGTGCTGGAGCAGCAGCTATTTCTTGTACACGTTTATACATAAAGTTAGGCGTGAAAAGAGAAAATATTGTTATGTGCGATAGCAAAGGTGTTATTAGAAATGATAGAGATAAACTTACATCACAAAAAGCAGAATTTGCAACGCATCGAGATATTCAGACGCTCGAAGAAGCAATGCATAATTCAGATGTTTTTATCGGATTATCTAAAGGAAATATCGTTTCTCCTGAAATGCTTTTATCAATGGGAGACAATCCTATTGTTTTTGCAATGGCAAATCCTGAACCAGAAATAGAGTATGATATTGCAGTCGCAACAAGAAATGATATCATCATGGCAACAGGAAGATCTGATCATCCTAACCAAGTTAATAATGTGCTTGGTTTTCCGTTTATTTTCAGAGGAGCTTTAGATGTTAGAGCTACTAAAATTAATGAAGAAATGAAAATGGCTGCAGTTCATGCCCTAGCCAATTTAGCAAAAAAATCTGTCCCTGAACAGGTAAATATTGTATATGACGAAGTCAGTTTAACTTACGGAAGAGAATACATCATTCCAAAACCTTTTGACCCAAGATTAATTTATGAAATTCCTCCAGCAATCGCAAAAGCGGCTATGGATTCCGGTGTTGCTCTAGAACCCATTGAAGATTGGGACAAATATCGAGAACAATTAATGGAAAGGTCTGGTTCTGGGAGCAAAGAAATTAGACTTTTACACAATAGAGCAAAAAGTAATAAAAAACGTATTATTTTTGCTGAAGCTGATCATTTAGACGTTTTAAAAGCAGCGCAAAGAGTTCATGATGAGAAGCTAGGAAAGCCAATTTTACTGGGACGTAAAGAGGTGATTCTAGAATTGATGGAAGAAATCGGATTTACGGCTAACATTCCCATTATAGACCCAAAAACTGACGAAGAAACTGAACGAAGAGAGCGTTTTGGAGAAATTTATTGGAAAAATAGACGCCGTAAAGGACGTACCTTTTCTGAAGCAAAAAAGTTAATGAGAGAACGTAATTATTTTGCTGCTATGATGGTCAATGAAGGAGAAGCAGATGCTTTGATTACAGGATACTCAAGACCATACCCAACAGTTGTAAAACCAATTTTTGAACTTATTGAAAAAGACAAAGGAATTTCTAAAATTGCTGCCACTAATTTAATGCTTACCAAACAAGGTCCTTTATTTCTAGCAGACACCACTATAAATATAAATCCTACGGCCAAAGATTTAGTTAAAATAGCACTAATGACAGCTAATTTTGTGAAAATGTTTGGAATAAAGCCAAAGATGGCAATGGTTTCTTTTTCTAACTTTGGATCTTCCAATACAGAAACTTCTAAAAAAATTAGTGATGCGGTTTCCTACTTGCACCGTCATTTTCCAGAAACAGTTGTAGATGGTGAGCTTCAAGCAGATTTTGCTTTAAATCCAGAAATGCTAGCCAAAGAATTTCCGTTTTCGAAATTAAATGGTAAAAAAGTAAATGTCTTAATTTTTCCTAATTTAGAATCTGCAAACATCACCTACAAATTACTAAAAGAACTAAATAACTCAGAATCTATAGGGCCTGTAATTTTAGGTTTGAGCAAGCCTGTTCATATTTTACAGTTAGGAGCAAGTGTTGATGAAATGGTAAATATGGCGGCCTTAGCAGCTGTAGATGCTCAAGAAAAAGGAAAAAGAAAGAACCCATAAAATTATTACTTTACAAACAAGAAATAAACCGATATGATTACACAAATTAGAGGAAGATTGGTAGAGAAGAATCCAACTGAGATTGTTGTAGATTGCAATGGTGTTGGATATTTACTTCATATTTCTTTAAATACTTTTTCTAGTTTACCAGATGACGAAGCTGTAATTTTATACACACATTTATCAATAAGAGAAGATGCACATACTCTTTTTGGCTTTATCACTAAAACAGAAAGAGCTGTTTTTAAATTATTAATTTCTGTTTCTGGTGTTGGGCCAAGTATTGCAAGAACGATGTTGTCTTCAATGACCGCTGAAGAAATACAACATGCAATAGCATCAGAAAACATCCCTTTAATACAATCTGTGAAAGGAATTGGAGCAAAGACAGCACAAAGAGTCATTGTCGATTTAAAAGATAAAATTTTGAAAACTTTTAATATCGATGAAGTTTCTACATTTGTAGACAATACCAATAAAGATCAAGCGTTATCTGCTTTAGAGGTTTTAGGTTTTAATAAAAAACAATCCGAAAAAATTATTTCTATGCTTTTAAAAGAAAACCCAGAGTCCTCCGTTGAAAATTTAATAAAATTAGCGCTAAAGAATTTATAATAATTTGAATCCTTTTTTTAAAAAAATATTTTTATTGCTTGTTTTTGCTTTCTTGGCAAACTCATCTTTGTACGCACAAAAAATTCAAGAAAATGATTCAACAACTGTAAAAAAAGACAGTATACAATTAAAATACAATTTTAAAAAGAGTCAAACTGGTGGTCTTTTTTTAGATTATCTAGCAAAGAAAGAAATTATCTTTGATAAGGATTTAAACAAGTATGTAATTTTAGAAAAAATTGGAGATTACCATACAAGAACCCCTGTCTTTCTTTCCCCAAAAGAATATACGCAATATCGTTTAAGAAGAGACATGACGCAATACTTTAAAGATAAAGTAAGTGCAACAAACTCAAAGAAAAAAGGTGCAGCAGCAGCGCAAAGAGATTTATTACCAACATATTATGTGAATTCCGATTTTTTTGAATCTATCTTTGGTGGAAATACCATTAAATTTACTCCAACCGGTAGTTTGAATTTAAAATTAGGCTTTATCTATCAAAATACAGAAAACCCTCAATTATCGGAAGAAAACAGAAGCAGCTTTACCTTTGATTTTGACCAACAAATTAATGCCAGTATTAAGGCTAACGTTGGGGAGCGTCTAGAATTTACCGCAAATTACGACACACAATCTACATTCGATTTTCAAAATTTAGTGAAAATAGATTTTTCACCAACTGAAGATGACATCTTGCAAGGAATAGAAGCAGGTAATATTTCGATGCCTGTTAAAAATTCTTTAATTAATGGAGCACAAAGCCTATTTGGTTTAAAAACAGAGTTAAAATTTGGAAACACAAATATAACCGCTGTTTTTTCTCAACAAAATTCAGAAAGTAAAACTATCGTATCAGAGGGCGGAGCTTCAATACAACCTTTTCAATTAAAAGCAACAGACTATGACAATGATCGTCACTTTTTCTTATCACAATATTTTATAGATAATTATGCAAATTCTCTTAAAAACTACCCTTTAGTAAATAGTCAAGTAAATATTACTAGAGTAGAGGTTTGGATTACAAATAGAAACTCAAGCACAGAGGATTTCAGAAGTATCGTTGCTTTAGCTGACATCGGTGAATCTGATAATAATGTTTTGGTAAATCAAACAGGTGATGTATTACCAACAAACCCTCCATTTACTTCTGGAGGAAACATTCCTACAAATGAATCTAATAATTTGTTCGCTTTATTAACTACAAATAGTGGAATTAGAAATATTTCTTCTGTAAATAGTACATTGCAAGAGTATAATATGGAGGAAGGTACAGATTACTCTATCTTAGAGAATGCTCGAAAATTAGACGCCAATGAATTTAAAATAAATAATCAATTAGGTTTTATTTCTTTAAACAGGAGACTAAATGATGGAGAAGTATTGGCCGTTGCTTATGAATATACCGTTGCTGGAGGAGTTACAGGAAGTACAAAAAACTCTTTTAAAGTGGGTGAATTTTCAAATGATGGAATTCAATCTCCCAACGCTTTAGCTGTAAAATTATTACGCAGTGAAATTTTAAAAACAAAAAGAGATGATGGTAGTGGGGGAGAAGAATCTTTTCCTACATGGCGTTTAATGATGAAAAACGTCTATGCACTCGGTGCTTTCCCGCTGACACAAGATGGTTTTCGTTTCGAGATTCAATATAGAGATGATCAAACCGGAATTTCTTCTAATGTTTTACAAAACGCTAAAACAACTGGAATCTCTAATTTACCATTAATACAAATTTTAAAATTAGATCAATTAGATCAAAGTCAATTTAGATCTCCTGATGGATTTTTTGATTATATAGAAGGCATTACTGTTAATTCTCAAAATGGTTTTATCTTTTTCCCAGAACCAGAACCCTTTGGGATTGATTTAGTGAAACAAAACTCTAATGATATTGGTTTAGATGAAGTATTAGACGATTCTTTTTTGTTCAAAGAATTATATTTAAATACAAAAATTAATATCCAAAATAACTTTCAGGATAAAGATAAATATTTTTTAAAGGGTTATTTTAAATCAGAAAATTCGGGGGGAATTCCTATAGGAGCATTTAATGTCCCAAGAGGCTCTGTAAAAGTAACTGCCGGAGGAAGACAACTAGTTGAAGGTGTTGATTATGTAGTAGATTATCAATTAGGACGCGTACAAATTATTGATCCAGGGTTACAATCCTCTGGAACACCAATAAATGTCTCTACAGAAAATAATGCGGTCTTTAATCAACAACGAAAAACTTTTATGGGAGTAGATGTTGAACATAAATTCTCTGATAAATTTATAGTGGGTGCCACTATTTTAAATGTGAATGAAAGACCGATTACACAAAAGGTAAACTTTGGCTCAGACCCTATAAACAATACTATGTTTGGAGCTAATATTAATTATTCTGCTGAAGTTCCTTTCTTTACAAAATTGGCAAATAAATTGCCTTTTGTAGACACAGATGCTCCCTCTAATGTATCCGTTAGAGCAGATATGGCCTATTTACTTCCTGGAACTCCAAGTGGTATAGATGTGACCGGAGCTGCTACCTCTTACATAGACGATTTTGAAGCCTCTCAAATTCCTATTAGCATACTATCTCCCTTAGACTGGCACGAAGCGAGTACTCCTAAATTTTTTACTGGTTTTAACGGAGAGCAAGATGATTTGTCCTACAATTACAAAAGAGGAAAGTTAGCTTGGTACAATATTGATCAAATTTTTTATGGGGCCGGAGACACCCCTTCTAATATCAACGCTGACGAACTTTCGCGAGCAGAAACAAGACAAATTAATTACAGTGAATTATTTCCAAATGTTCAATTAGATATCACTCAAAACTCTTTAGTTAGAACGTTGGATTTAGCGTATTTCCCTTCAGAAAGGGGTTCATATAATTTCAATACAAATAATAATGATGTTGAAAATGATGGAACTTTTAAGAATCCGCAACAAAATTGGGGTGGTATCATGAGGTCTTTAACGACAAATAATTTCGACCAAGCAAACGTTGAATATATTCAATTTTGGGTAATGGATCCTTATGAAAATTACTCCATCACTAATGAAGAAGGGCTTCCACAAGGGGTAGATCCATCAGATCCCTCAAATCAGATTGGTGATATGTATATTAATTTAGGAAATGTTTCTGAAGATATTTTAAAAGACAGTCGGAAAATGTATGAGAATGGATTGCCAGAAACTGGTGGAAATTTAAATACAGATCTAACCACTTGGGGTAAAGTACCTAAAAACCCTTCAATTATTTATTCCTTCAATGAACAAGATGCAGCAAGAGCGAACCAAGATGTTGGTTTTGATGGCTTATCTGATGCTGAAGAGTTTTCTAAATATAGCGCTACAATTACGAACTTTAGTAAATTAAATCCCAATGATCCTGCCTCAGATAACTTTCAATTTTTTAGAGGTAGTGAGTTAGACGCGGTTAATGCTTCTATTATTACAAGATATAAAAATTATAACAATACAGAAGGGAACTCTCCAACTTTAAATCAGTCTAAAGAAGCCTATCCAACATCTTCAACAACATATCCAGACGTAGAAGATATTAACAGAGATCAAACTATGAATACTGTAGAAAGTTACTACGAGTATAAAGTTTCTATGAATAGGAATGACTTGGTTGTTGGAAAGAATTTTATCGTAGACGAAAAAACTACCGATGTTACTTTAGAAAATGGAGCAACTCAAAAAACAAGATGGTATCAATTCAGAGTTCCTATAAGAAGTGGAATCCCTAAAAATGGAATTACAGACTTTAATAGCATTCGTTTTATAAGACTCTTTTTAACAAACTTTAAAATGCCAGTAGTAGTTCGTTTTGGGGAGTTAGATTTGGTTCGTGGAGATTGGAGACGCTATACACGAACGTTGGATGAATCAATAGATCAAGTAGATTTAAATGATGATGAATAAAAGATTTTGAAGTGGGTGTTGTTAGTATTGAACAAAATGAAGGAAGTTACATTCAGCCACCAGGAATAGAAAGAGAACGCTTGCAAGGAAGTACTACTGTTCAACTTCAAAATGAACAATCTGTAACCCTAAAAGTGAAAGACTTACCCGCGAATAAAGCAAGGGCAATTTATAAAAACATCAGCATAGATTTAAGACGGTTTAAGAATTTGAAAATGTTTATGCATCTTCAAAAAAACGAAGGGGCTCTTGCCATTAATGATGATGATTTTTCTGCAATCATAAGATTGGGTACAGATTTAAATGATAATTATTATCAAATTGAGCTGCCTTTAAAAGTTTCATTGAATGGCACATCTGCTTTAGATCTGTGGCCAGAAGCAAATAATTTAGATGCTTTTTTAGAAACTTTTGGAAAAGTGAAATTAGAAAGAGATAAACTCGATTTTTCAATTACCGATTTGTATACATCTACAGAACAAGATCCAGAAATTTTGTATACAATTTCTGTAAAAGGAAACCCAACTTTAGCGCAATTAAAAACCATTGTTTTAGGTCTAAAAAACAACACCCCTTCACCAATAAGTGGAGAGATTTGGTTCAATGAATTACGTTCTGCTGGTTTCGATAATAAAGGTGGTTGGGCAGCTGTAATGAATGCAGATGCAAATTTTGCTGATATTGCAAATGTATCATTAGCGGGAAGTATGTCTACAATTGGTTTTGGAAATGTAGAAGAAAGAGTAAACCAGCGAAGTTTAAATGAAACAAAACAGTATGATGTTGCTACCACTATAAATTTAGGAAAAGTTTTAACTCCTGTAAAATGGGGAATTCAATTGCCAATGAGTTATAGTGTTGGAGAACAGTATATAGACCCAAAATTCGACCCTCAATATCAAGACGTAAAATTAGCAGATGCCTTAAGTGAAAACGACAATAGTGAGTTTTCTAGGGATTATACCAAGAGAACTAGTATTAGTTTTACAAATGTAAAAAAGAACAGAAACCCAAATTCTACAAAAAAACCTAAATTTTACGATGTAGAAAACTTGGCAGTCTCTTATGCTCATAACAAAGAGTTTCAAAGAAATTATAATATAAAAAAACGTATTAGAGAAAGTGTTAGAGCCTCTGCTTCCTATAATTTTAATTTTAAATCTAAACCCATAGAATTCTTTAAAAGTGATTCAATATTAAAAAGTAAATACTGGAAAATAATAAAAGATATTAACTTCAACCCTGTTCCAAAAACATTTGCTATTAACTCTAGTATCAATAGAAATTACAACGAGCAACAATCTAGAAATTTAGTAGAAGGATTAGCTCCTCAGCCAGAATTAAAACAACGCCGTTTTTTGTTTGATTGGGATTATACAATTGGTTTTGATTTAACAAAATCATTGAAATTAAACTTCAATGCAACTAATAGTTACATTTATGATACATTTAATAATGATGAAGAAATTCAAGTCTTTGATGATTTCTTTAATATGGGAAGAGCAAATCATTATCATCAAAAATTAAACGCAGCCTATAATTTACCAATTGATAAAATTCCGTTTTTAAAATTTATAAAAGCAGATTATGCCTATACAGCAGATTTTGATTGGCAAGCGGCACCTCAAAACACAATAAATGTAAATGGAATTGACGTTCCTTCTCTAAAGCTCATAGGAAATACAATTCAGAATGCAAATACACACAATTTTAATACAACCTTAAATTTTGATAGTTTCTACAAAGGGCTTCGTTTTGAAAGGCTTTTAATGACTAAAAATCAACGTAAAAAAACAAAAGGATCAAGAAATAATGGTTTTCCAGGTGCTTCTAGAAGGATTTCTCAAAAGAAAAAATTATCCACAGGAAAGAAGATATTAAAAGCAACGTATGATATTGTTACTTCAGTGAAACAAGGTAAAATTAGTTATTCAGAAAATAACGGACAATTATTACCGGGTTATACTGAAGACATTGGTTTTCTTGGAGGAGCTCCTACTTCTTTTGCCTTTGGTAGTCAAGTAGACATTAGAAATAGAGCTTTAGAAAATGGTTGGTTTGTAACCAGAAACCAAGGCGATGACTATTATAACAAAACTTTTAGCAAAACACATTACAATAAATTAGATTATACATTTACCTTAAAACCAATTAAGGATTTAAATATTGACGTTAGAGGAAATAAAATTCAAACAAGAAATATTTCTCAACAACTAGATCTTATTGATGGGAATACTCAATTTGAAGAGACTCCTTTCTTTGAAACAGGAAACTTCAGCACCAGTCATTCTATGCTTTCCACAGCATTCAAAGATGGAGATGTTTTATTTCAGAATTTAAGAGACTACAGAGGTCTCATTGCCAATAGGCTTGCGTTAGAGAATGGAGTTCCTATAAGTGGTTTTGGGCAAAACAGCCAACAAGTTTTATTACCCGCTTTTATGGCTGCATATTCCGGTAAAAGTCCAGACAAAGTAAATACCGGTTTGTTTAGAAACATTCCAATCCCGAATTGGACATTGCGATACAGTGGTTTAACGAAGTTAAAGTTTTTTAAGAAAAACTTTAGTAATTTTGTTATTTCTCACGGATACAGGTCCTCTTATACTGTCTCAAGTTTTACAAATAATTTACAACATGACAGAAGCAATCCATTTGCGAATAGTAATATTGCAAATAATTATGAACCTGAACTATTAGTCTCTGCAGTTACCTTGGTTGATGAGTTTTCGCCTCTAATTAAAGTAGATATGAAAATGAGAAATTCATTCTCTTTAAGAGGTGAAGTAAAAAGAGACAGAACCTTAACAATGAATTTTAACAATAGCACATTAACAGATATTAGGGGTACTGAATACATCTTCGGAATGGGATATATCTTTAAAGATGTGAAGTTCAATACTCGTTTTACAGGGAAAAAACAAACCTTAAAAGGAGATGTAAACTTAAGAGCAGATGTATCATTGAGAGATAATTTAACCCAAATTAGATCCGTAGATGAAGATAATGATCAAATTAGTGGGGGTCAAAAACTTTTTTCTATTAAATTTACCGCTGATTATAGATTAAGCAGTAGTTTAACAGCTTCTTTTTATTACAATCATCAAACATCTAAATACGCTATATCAACCACCTTCCCTAGACAAGCTATTAATGCTGGTTTTAATATTATTTACAACTTAGGAGGAAACTAAAAAACATAAAAATGAATATCCCATCAAATTTAAAGTATACAAAAGACCACGAATGGATTAAAATTGAAGATTCTGTTGCAACAATAGGAATTACAGCCTTTGCGCAAGGAGAATTAGGAGATATCGTATATGTAGATGTAGATACTTTAGATGAAGTCCTTGAAGAAGGTGAAGTTTTTGGATCTGTTGAGGCTGTTAAGACAGTTTCTGATTTATTTATGCCTTTAACTGGAGAAGTAATAGAATTTAATGAAGCGCTAGAAGATGACCCAGAGTTTGTTAATTCTGATCCTTATGGAAAAGGCTGGATGATTAAACTTAAAATATCAGATAGCACACAAATAGAAAATTTATTAGACGCAGAGGCTTATGAAGAACTTATTCAAGGATAATTTTTTTCTTATCGCAGCATTTGTTATCACAATTGTTATTTCCTGTCTAAGCTTAATAAAAACACCTAAAATAGATACGGGGTTTAGTAATATTGACAAACTTTATCACTTATTTGCATACTTCACTTTAAGCCTTTTTTGGTTATTTTCTTTTTACAAAAAATCATCTCTAAAATATTTCATAGTACTTGCTTGTCTAATTTATGGCATACTTATTGAAGTTATTCAACATACACTAACCTCCTATAGAACGGGTGATTATAAAGATGCAATTGCAAATACACTAGGTTCTATTTTCGGGTTAATTGTTTTTAATCAAATTAAGAAAAAAATTGACGTTAATTAATACGAAGACTTGTGTATAAACCAATAATTTAATTAAATTAGCGAACTATTAAAACCCTTTACAATGGAAATTAAGAAAAACCCGAAGTCGAACTTAGAAAATTATAGCAAAATTTTTATGCAAATAGGTTTAGTTTTAGCACTATTTATAACTTATGCTGCAATAGAAAAGAAAACTTATGATAGAAATATTGGAGATTTAGGTTCTGCGAACATGACTGCAGAAATGGAAGAGGAGACGGTAATTACTGAAAGAATAGAACCTGTAAAACCAAAAACACCACCACCTCCAGCACCTGAAAAAATTGAAATTGTTGAAGATGAAAAAGAAGTAGAAGAAACTATTATTGAATCTACAGAAACGGATGAAACAGAAGCTGTAGAAATTATAGAAGTTGAAGAGGTTGAGGAAGTTATAGAAGATGTAAGTTTCATGATTATTGAAGATGTTCCGGTATTTCCTGGCTGTAAAGGAAACAAAGAAGAATTAAAAAAATGTTTTAGTAAAAAAGTACAAAAACACTTCTCAAGAAAATTTGATGCTGATTTACCAAATGAATTGGGTTTATCTGCTGGTAGAAAAAGAGTATTTATTGGTTTTAAGATTGATAAAAATGGAAATATTGTTAATGTTCAGGCAAGAGCTCCTCACCCAAAAATTAAAAGCGAGGTAGTAAAGGTAATGAAACAATTGCCTAAAATGAA
>JAQWOW010000228.1 GCA_029245665.1 Polaribacter sp.
AGAAACTGTAACCGTTCAGTGTGCCAATGAAATTGATGAAATTATTGCCGAAAAAGAACTATGGAATACTATAAATTATTCTATTAATGAGGAAACCAAAGAGTTAAAAGAAGATATTGTTGGTTCTTTTAAACAAATACCTTTGCGTTTGGCTTGGGCAATTACCATTCATAAAAGTCAGGGGTTAACCTTTGAAAAAGCCATAATAGATGCGGAAGCTTCTTTTGCACATGGCCAGACCTATGTGGCTTTAAGTAGGTGTACTTCTTTAGAAGGTTTGGTTTTAAAAACACCCATTTCTAGCAATGCCATTATCAATGATAAGACGGTAAGTACTTTTAATGAAACTGTGGAAGAAAATCATCCTGATGAAACAATTTTAAATGACTCTGAAAAAAAATTTCAACTGAATTTAATTTCTGAATTATTTGAGTATCAACCCTTTTTGTATCCAATATCTAGATTGATAGACATCTATTATAAGAACAAAACAAGTATTAAAGGAGATGTTATAGACCACCTTCAAACCATCAAAGATGACGGGGTTGTTGCTTTAATGAAAGTTTCCAACGGATTTAAAAACCAATTAAATGCTATTTCAGAAACTACTATTCTTCCAGAAAATAGCTCTCAAATTCAAGAACGCTTTCTAAAAGCCTTGGAATATTTTGTGACACAAACAAAAGGTAATATTCTAAAACCTTTAGATGCTATTTCATTTTCAACGGACAACAAAGCTGTAAAAAAAGATTTTACGAAGCAGTTTGATTCGCTTCAAGAAAAGCTATTAGAAAAACTTTTTTCACTTCAAAAAATGACGAATGGTTTTAACGTTCAAGAATATTTAAAAGTAAGAGCAAATGCAGTTTTACAAAAAACGGCTCCCACTAAAAAGAAAAAAATAGCGTCTAAACGAGATCCCATTTTAGCTCTAAAATTGCGTGAATTAAGAGATGGAATTGCCAAAAATTTAGGAATTGCACACTTTCAAATTTTTACGCAAGAAACCCTGTATGCCATGTGTGATCTTTTACCAAGATCAGAAAAAGAATTATTGAAAATTTCTGGTATGGGGAAAATTCGTACAAAGAAATACGGGGTAGAAATCTTGGAAATGATTGAAGAATACTGCAAAGAAAACGGTATAAATAAGAACAATGAACAAAAAAAAGAACATAAAAAACCCACCAAACAAATTTCTTTTGAACTATTCAAATCGGGACTTTCAATAAAAGAAATTGCAAAAGAAAGAAGTCTAACTGCAGGAACCGTAGAAAGTCATTTAGCAAGTTATATTCCGTCTGGTGATGTTGATATTCTTGAGTTAATAGCTCTAAAACGATATAAAAAAATCATCAAAGCAATAGAAGAAACTACCTTTAAAAACCTCACAGATCTCAAAGAAAAAGTTGACCACTCTTTTTCTTTTATGGAGTTAAGAATGGTGTTGCTTTCTATGGAGAATTAAAATTGTTTTTAAACAGTATTCAAAAACCCACAATGTCATTCCGAAATGAGCTTTTTTAAGCGATTGAGGAAGCTATTTTATCCTCAGGTTCCTCGTCGTTCGTACTTCTCT
>JAQWOW010000229.1 GCA_029245665.1 Polaribacter sp.
AATACCACAGATGGGATCAATAGTGGAATCAATCTTAGAAATAGAGTTGCTGATATTCTAGGAACCACTCAAACACTGGCTGACTATGATGTTACTTTTCATACTTCACTAATAGATGCAAATGACCTAAATAGCCCAGGAATACCAAACGATACCTCTCGTTCAAACACACCACCAGCCGGATTTACAACAGGCGATATCACTGAACAAACTATTTTTGTTCGTGTACAGGATAAAAACCCAAATGCTCAGTGCATTAGCAGTCCGACTTCTTTTAAAATAATAATAAACCCGATTCCTAGTATTTCAACCACCATCACTCCTTTTCCCGTATGTGATGTGGTGACTCTTTCCGATCCTGACCCTAGAAATAGGATAGCTCAAAATATTGATTTAACTAGTAAAAACAATGAGATTTTAGCAGGAAAAACAAATCATAGAGTAGCTTATTACCTTACGCCACAAGATGCTATAGACAATGTTGAAATAAACAATACAACAGATTTTCAAAATACAAAAAGTCTAACTGCATTCCCTACTGATTCTACTTCTGATGATCCGGCTATTCAAACCATCTTTGTAAAAGTATTTGATCTGGGAGGGAATAAATGTACCTCAGTTTTTAGTACTTTTGAACTGGTCATTTATCCTGAACCCAATATTCCGTTAAATATTTCTGATTATTCTGATTGTGATAATATGACAGACATTGATGCTGATGATGCAAATGGCATAATTGGAAACATTACTCTAAAAAACAAAATACCTGAAATTCTTGCCAACTATAATCCTGCCGAATTTGCAGATTTCTCTGTCAGTTTTTACACTTCTTTAACAGATGCTGAAATAGGTGATCCTACTAACGCTATCAATGAAAATACCTTTGAAAATAACTCAAATGGACAGCCTATTTTTGTGCGTGTAGAAAACATAAAAAATACCCCTATTATCTGTGTGAACACTCGTTTATCTTTTAATATAAATATCAATCCTTTACCAGATTTTACAGTGATGGGCGAAGAAAATATGGAGGATCCACAAATTGTCTGCTTGAATAACACACCTCTTACTTTAGAAGCTGAAAATCCTTTAGCAACATACACATATCAGTGGACAAATGAAGTCGGAGATGTATTAGGTAATGATGCTACTTTAAAGGTAATTGCTGCTGGAAAATATACCGTAACAGCTTCTGACGTCTCTCCGATTGGATGCGCTAGAGAAAGAACTATTGTAGTCGAAGAATCTAACAGAGCAACCCTAGAGCAAAGCTTTATCACGATTATAGATGAAGCAAATAATATTGGAAGTGAAGATACTATTTCTGTGAGGATAGATACTACAAACAATAATTTAGGCCCTGGAGATTATCAGTTTGCCATTTCAAATAACGATACTAATGAACGATATCCATTTAGTGGGTATCAAGAAGATCCGTTTTTCGAAAACCTTGAAGGTGGTATTTACACCATTACCGTAAATGATAAAAAAGGGTGCTCTCCTGACACTGAATTACAAATATCTGTCATTCAATTTCCAAAGTTTTTTACTCCTAATGGAGATGGCAAAAATGATACTTGGAAGATAAAAGGAGCTAATAAAATATTTTATCCCAATAGCAGCATGAACATATTTAATAGATTCGGAACATTGGTCGCACAAATACCAATTGATAGTCAAGGATGGGACGGAACCTATAACGGAAAAACACTCTCTTCTGATGATTATTGGTTTAGTGTTCAATTGATTCCTGCAGATACCAACAAGCCTCCAATTCTTAAAAAAGGACACTTCGCGTTATTAAGATAGTAAGGAAACTTTTAAATCTTAAAAAATACGGATACTTTTTTACAAAGTATCCGTATTTTTACAACATGGAATTTAAAATGGTGTCAGAGTTTTCTCCAACTGGAGATCAACCCCAAGCAATAAAAGAACTTGCGGAAAGTATCATTGGAGGTGAAAAATTTCAAACTTTGTTGGGAGTTACGGGTTCAGGGAAAACTTTTACAGTTGCAAATGTTATAAAAGAAGTAAAAAAACCAACACTCGTTTTAGCGCACAATAAAACATTAGCAGCTCAATTGTATTCTGAATTTAAACAATTCTTTCCGGAGAATGCAGTAGAATATTTTGTTTCTTATTATGATTATTATCAACCAGAAGCCTACATTCCAGTAACAGGTACCTACATCGAAAAGGATTTATCTATTAATGATGACATAGAGCGCCTTCGTCTGAGCACCACTTCCTCTCTACTTTCTGGCAGAAGAGATGTATTGGTCGTTGCATCAGTTTCTTGTTTGTATGGAATTGGAAATCCAACTGAATTTAAAAAAAACGTAATACCTATCGAAGTTGACCAACAAATACCAAGAACAAAATTTTTACATCAATTGGTAACCAGTTTATATTCTAGAACTGAACATGAAATAAAAAGTGGAACTTTTAAAGTAAAAGGTGATGTTGTAACAATTTACCCATCTTATGGAGATAATGGCTACAGAATTCATTTTTTTGGAGATGAAATCGAGGAAATAGAATCCTTTGATTTGGAGAGCAATGCCATCATAGAAAACTTTCAAGAACTCACCATATATCCTGCAAATTTATTTGTAACTTCTCCTGATGTTCTGCAAAATGCCATTCATCAAATTCAAGAAGACATGATGAAACAAGTGGACTATTTTAAGGAAATTGGCAAACATTTAGAAGCAAAACGTTTAAAAGAACGCACAGAATTTGATTTAGAAATGATTCGTGAATTAGGGTATTGTTCAGGAATTGAAAACTATTCCCGTTATTTAGATGGTCGTGAACCTGGTACGAGACCCTTCTGCCTGTTAGATTATTTTCCTGACGACTATTTAATGATTATCGACGAAAGTCATGTAACGGTTCCTCAAACCCATGCGATGTACGGAGGTGATAGAAGCAGAAAAGAAAATTTAGTGGAATACGGGTTTAGATTGCCTGCAGCGATGGACAATCGTCCTTTAAAATTTGATGAATTTGAAGCAATTCAAAATCAAACTATTTTTGTGAGTGCAACTCCTGCAGATTATGAACTGCAAAAAACGGAAGGTATTTTTATAGAACAAGTAATAAGGCCAACAGGATTATTAGATCCAATCATAGAAATAAGACCAAGTCTAAATCAAATTGATGATTTAATTGAAGAAATACAGGTTCGAGTTGAAAAAGACGAACGGACCTTGGTTACAACATTAACCAAAAGAATGGCGGAAGAACTTACAAAATATTTGACAAGAGTGGATATCCGTTGTAGGTATATTCATTCTGATGTTGATACGCTAGAACGTGTTGAGATCATGCAAGATTTACGTAAGGGATTGTTTGATGTTTTGATAGGTGTTAATCTTTTACGAGAAGGATTAGATTTACCCGAAGTTTCTCTAGTTGCTATTTTAGATGCTGATAAAGAAGGGTTCTTAAGAAGTCACAGGTCTATAACCCAAACTGTTGGAAGAGCAGCGAGAAATGTTAATGGTTTGGCAATTTTATATGCTGATAAAATAACCAATAGCATGCAGAAAACAATTCATGAAACCGAAAGAAGAAGAGAAAAACAAATAGCCTATAACAACAAGCATAAAATTACTCCTACTCAAATAAATAAAAAAATTGATGATACATTAACTAAATCTGCAGTTTCTAGTTATCATTATGACAATGCGATACAAAAAGCAGCAGAGCAAGATCTTCAGTATTTACCGAAAGAAGAGATTGAAAAGAGAATTCGAGAAAAACGCAAGCATATGGAAGCTGCTGCAAAAGGATTAGATTTTATAGTGGCTGCAAAATTACGAGATGAAATTGCTGTTCTAAAAGAAAAATTATAAAGTTACCCTAAAAAACTATATACTACCCATCATTAATTTTGTCAATTCAAAAAGAGTTTTTGTTGTACGAATTACCAATATATAAAGAGATCTAAAACTACTTAATCATTAAATACAATAAAAAAAGCACCTCAAAAATTGAGGTGCTTTTAACAAAAATATTAACTAATAACTATGCTTCTAATACTTCTTGAACTTTGTCAGCAGCTTCTTGAAATTCTGTAGCAGAAATAATTTCCATTCCAGAATTATCTATTAACTGCTTAGCTTCTTTTGCATTTGTACCTTGCAATCTACAAATAATTGGCACTGTAATTTTGTCACCCATATTCTTATATGCGTCTACAACACCTTGTGCAACTCTGTCGCAACGAACAATTCCTCCAAAAATATTCACTAAAATTGCTTTTACGTTTGCATCTTTTAAAATAATTCCAAAAGCAGTCTCAACTCTTTGCGCATCAGCTGTTCCTCCTACATCTAAAAAGTTAGCTGGTTCACCACCAGACTCTTTGATTAAATCCATTGTACCCATTGCCAAACCTGCTCCATTCACCATACAACCAACATTCCCGTCTAAATCTACATAATTTAAACCCGCAGCTTTTGCTTCAACTTCGATTGGGTTTTCTTCTCGCAAGTCACGCATTGCTGCATAATCTCTATGTCTGTATAGTGCATTTTCATCTAAGGAAACTTTAGCATCAACTGCCATAATTTTAGAATCAGATGTTTTTAAAACTGGATTGATCTCAAACATCGAAGAATCTGATTTTATGTAAGCAGTATATAAAGAAGAAACAAACTTTGTCATTTCTTTAAAAGCTACACCAGACAATCCTAAATTAAAAGCAATTTTACGAGCTTGAAAGGGCATGATTCCTAGCAAGGGGTCTATTTCTTCTGTAAAAATTAAATGCGGTGTTTCTTCTGCAACAGTTTCAATATCCATTCCCCCTTCAGTGGAATACATAATCATATTTTTACCAGTCGCTCTATTTAGTAAAACAGACATATAATACTCTTCTGGCTCAGAATCTCCGGGATAATATACATCTTCACAAACTAAAACTTGGTGCACTTTTTTTCCTTCAACAGAAGTTTGAGGTGTGATCAACATCATTCCGATAATTTCATTGGCAATCTTTTCTACTTGTTCTAAGTTTTTTGCCAACTTAACTCCACCACCTTTTCCACGCCCACCAGCATGAACTTGTGCTTTAATAACATGCCAACCTGTACCAGTTTCAGCGGTTAACTGTTTCGCAGCATCTATGGCCTCAACTTGGTTGCTCGCAACAATTCCACGTTGAATCCTTACGCCAAAACTGCTTAAAATTTCTTTTCCTTGGTATTCGTGTAAATTCATTTGTTAATGTTTAGTACAAGGACAAAAATACAAATTCATAAACAAAACCTTGCATAGTTTTCATTAAAAAAATCAAATATTTATACATAAATTTTATTCAAGAAATAAGTAATTATGACAGTCAAAAAAGAAGTAATATTTTATGATGAATTATCATAAATAGCCTCAGGATTTACTTACAAATTTCAACTAATTATCAAAATATATCATTTCTTTTTAAATGTAAATATGAAGTCAACTGACTGTTTTTCTAATTTCTTTTTTATACATTCGTTAGAAAGTATTTAGGTATGATCATAGGTAAAAACATTCACAAATATTACGGGGATGTAGAAGTATTAAAAGGTGTAAATTTACACATTAAAAAAGGTGAAATTGTTGCCATTGTTGGTCCTTCTGGAGCAGGAAAAACAACATTACTTCAAATATTAGGTACGTTAGACAAGCCTCTAAAGAAAGAAAACTTCGAATTAAAATTAAACAATATTTCAGTTAAAGAACTGGAAGACAAACACCTCTCTTCTTTCAGAAATAAACAGATTGGTTTTATTTTTCAATTCCATCAATTACTGCCTGAATTTACTGCAATTGAAAACGTTTATATACCTGCATTAATTGGTGAAAAACCAAAACAAGAGGCACAAAAAAAAGCAAAAGAAATACTAACTTTTTTGGGGTTATCTCACAGAATAAATCACAAACCAAATGAACTTTCTGGAGGAGAACAACAAAGAGTTGCAGTAGCAAGAGCACTCATAAATAATCCTTCTGTAATTTTAGCAGACGAACCTAGTGGAAACCTTGATAGTGAATCTGCTAAGAATTTACATGAACTTTTTTTTAAACTACGAGATGAATTCGGACAAACATTTGTAATCATTACACACAATAAAGAATTAGCAAACATGGCTGATAGAACACTAACAATGATTGATGGAAAAATAAAAGAGTAAAGATAATTTTGTATGAATCAAAAAGAGTTAAAAGAATTTTTAGACGAAAAAGTAATTCTCTATAACAATCAGAAATTTATTGATTCCGACCCCATACAGATACCACATCAATATTATAAAAAAGAAGACATTGAAATTGCCGCATTTTTAACCGCAACAATTTCTTGGGGAAACAGAAAAATGATTATCAAAAATGCGTCTAAATTGATGAGTTTACTTGATAATTCTCCTTATGATTTTGTTATAAATCATCAAGAAAGTGATTTAAAATCTTTAGAAAATTTTGTTCATAGAACATTTAATTCAACAGATCTTCAGCAATTTATAAAATCATTACAACATATCTATCTAAATTACCAAGGCTTGGAAAAAGTTATGATAGTAAAGGGTAAAGAAACATCCTATAAAAATGCCATTCACTACTTAAAAAAAGTATTTTTTGAGATTTCTCATCAACAAAGAACACAAAAACACATTTCCGACCCGTTAAAAAATTCCGCAGCAAAAAGAATTAATATGTTTTTAAGATGGATGGTAAGAAATGATAAAGCTGGAGTAGATTTTGGTATTTGGAAAACACACAGTCCAGCAAACTTATCCTGTCCTTTAGATGTCCATTCTGGAAACGTCGCAAGAAAATTAAAACTACTTTTAAGAAAGCAAAACGACTGGAAAGCACTTGCAGAACTGGATCATAAATTAAGAAAACTCGACAAAAAGGACCCTGTAAAATACGATTTTGCATTGTTTGGCTTAGGTGTTTTTGAAAAGTTTTAATCAATAATTAAAAACCATGCTAAGCACTGTTATAGTAATGATAAATTAGTGTCAAAAAAATTAAAGTAAATGCAATTTAAAATACCGGAAATTTTATACTTTTTAACACTACTAATTATTCCTCTTTTAGTTCATTTATTTCAGTTACAAAAATATGTAAAAGTCCCTTTTACAAATGTTGCTTTTTTACAAAAAATATTACAGCAAAATCGTAAAAGTTCACGAATAAAAAAATGGCTATTATTAGTGACCAGATTACTTTTATTAACAGCAATAATCTTTGCATTTTCGCAACCCTATTTTAGCAATAAAAAAGCCGACTTAAAACAGCATCATTTTATTTATTTAGATAATTCTTTGAGCACAAATACAATGGGTGAAAGAGGAAATTTACTACAAATAGCAGCACAA
>JAQWOW010000236.1 GCA_029245665.1 Polaribacter sp.
GAAGAGGCAGTAGTATTATCAAGTTTTACTACTATTTTAGATTTTTCCATAGAGGATCCAATAAAGTATTTCATCGTTACATATTTCCAATCATTGGTATCATAGGCCGCATTTGCATTGGTATACGTTTTATAACGAACATTCAGCATTTCTGTACCATTACCATCAGCGTCAGCTATATTTATGGTAGCTGTTTCCCCATTTCGTGTAGCAACATCTGTTCCACCCACTACACCCCCGGTATCACTAGCATCTAGTACGCTTTTAAGTCCGAATGAAAATAAATCACCATCGGTCCCTGTTTGGTATCCTGTGTGGGCTGAATTTGTCCTAAACGTCACTTTTAAAGTGATAATATCACCAACCACTCCTTTGATAGGGGTATTCCATTGATGGTGTCGAGATTGTGCCTTTACAACTAATCTGCTGTAGGTATTAGTTCCATTATTTTGGATAAGTGTTTGATTAAATTTGTAAGTATCCGATGCTGACCCACTTGTTGTCCATCCGCTTACGTCATTTAATGCAGTGGCATTAGATCCAGTATTAGTTGTGAAAGATTCTTCTACAGTAGTGGCACCGGATTTAATTTCTTGTGAAAAAACAACGAAATTTGATACTATTAGTAATGCAAAAATTAGTTTTGTAGTTTTTAACATAGTTTTTGATTTTAATTATTTTATTGTTTGTGGAAAGAGGACTATTATCTTACAATTTTTTGGGGTACATTATTTACCAAAAAATTTAAAAATGAAAATTATAATTACTTGTTAATTTAAAGTGTAATGAATGAAGAAAAACATATAATTTTTGAAGCAATAGAAGATGTTTTTGGTCAAAAATTGGACATTTTAGTAAATGATTTAAATTTTCTGATTTTTAATAATTTTATTTTAGAAGTAAATATAAAATATAAAAAGAAAGCTATTTTCAAGAAAGAGTAAGGGAACAATTTAAATACAAAAAAATTGCTTCAACTCTTTTAAGGATTGCCTCATTTTTAATATTTTTAGTGCGAACGATATAATATCTTTGACGATAATAAAATCGTTTTAAAATAGATGTATTATTTAGGATTAGACATAGGAAGCTCTTCGATAAAGGCTGCGCTTGTGGAAATATCTTCAGGGAAAAGTATAGGAGTAGTTCAAGAACCCAAAGAAGAGATGGGTATGTTTGCTCAAAAAAATGGATGGGCAGAACAAAAACCAGAAGATTGGTGGAGGCATATTTGTAGTGCCATTTCACATCTCAAGAAACAGTATAATATCAGTAGAACTCAAATAAAAGGGATTGGGATTTCCTACCAAATGCATGGTTTAGTTTTGATTGATAAAGCAGGTAAGCCTTTAAGGAAAAGTATTATTTGGTGCGATAGTAGAGCTGTAGAAATTGGGAACAATGCTTTTGATGAAATTGGAAACGAAGCATGTGCTTCACAATTATTAAACTCCCCTGCAAATTTTACAGCATCAAAATTGAAGTGGGTACAGGATAATGAACCTGATATCTACAATCAGATATACAAATTTATGTTGCCCGGAGATTATGTTGCTTACAAATTTTCGAATACAATAAATACCACTATTTCAGGTTTATCAGAAGGAATTTTTTGGGATTTTAAAAAAGACACCATTGCAGATTTTCTTTTAGAACACTTTGGAATTAATAAATCATTGGTTCCAGATATTGTAGATACTTTTAGTATTCAATCTTTGGTAGACGAAAATGGAGAAGAACAAACAGGTATTGCAGCAGGAACTCCAATTTATTACAGAGCAGGAGATCAACCCAACAATGCTTTATCATTAAACGTATTCAATCCAGGTGAAGTCGCTGCAACGGGTGGCACTTCAGGAGTAGTATATGCCGTTACAGATAGTTTGTCTGTCAAAGAAAGTTCCCGTGTAAATAATTTTGCACATGTAAATTACACAAAAGGAGCTGCGGCAAGAATAGGGAAGTTGTTATGCATTAATGGCGCTGGAATTCAATATCGCTGGCTGTTAAATAATTTGGCAGTAAGCTCTTATGAAGAGATGAATACCTTAGCGTCAGAAATACCTGTGGGCTCAGATGGAGTCTGTTTAATCCCTTTTGGTAATGGAGCAGAGCGCATGCTAAACAACAAAGAAGTTGGTACGCGTATTGTAAATATGAATTTAAACAATCATCACAAAGGACACATGTGTAGAGCTGCTTTAGAAGGCATCGCTTTCTCTTTTGTGTATGGTATGGAAATTCTTAAGTCAGATGGTATTCAGCCAAGTGTGATTAGAGCAGGAAATGATAATTTATTTCGTTCAGAAATATTTGCCAATACTGTAGCTACGCTAATAGAACAAGAAATAGAAATCTACAATACAACTGGTGCTATTGGTGCAGCAAGAGCCGCAAATTTACACAAAGGAGATTTCAAGTCTTTTGGGAAATCAATCATGGACAATGATCACGTAATGACATTTATGCCATTCAAAGATAAGCAACCTTATATTGAAGGTTATAATAACTGGAAAAAAGAATTAGAACTGATTTTAAACAAATAATACTTGGGCATTACCGAAGGTCGAGCTTTACGGAATATTTTTTTCGTGCCTCAAAAAAGGATGTCGTCTCTATCCCTAACGCAACGGAAAACAAATATCATATAAAATTTACATAATCAAATACCAAACAAATGGCAACTAAAGAATATTTTAAAGGAATCAGTAAAATACAATTTGAAGGAAAAGAGTCAGACAATCCTATGGCTTTTAAATATTACAATCCAGACCAAGTAATTGCAGGAAAAACAATGCGTGAGCATTTTAGA
>JAQWOW010000062.1 GCA_029245665.1 Polaribacter sp.
TACTCTAGGTACCGGGAAAATTATTCACGGTAACGTAAATGATGATTTTGATGAATGGGGTAACAAACCAAAGCATAATTATGGACCCTTTTATTACAATGGAAAAAAAACAAGTGTCAATCCATCAGTACCATCCCCATACCGTTCTATTGGTCCTATAGATGGTTCTTATGGCCGCTTGTCAGAGGGAGGAATATCAGAAGGGAAAAGAGGAGAAATAGGTTGGGTCTATGGATGGGACAACAAACCATTACGCTATGTTAATGACAATGATAGAGACTTATTACAAGACGAATTACATGCGCAATGGGCAGTTAATAAACTTAAAGAATTAGAAATGCAGGATACTCACAAACCATTTTTTATGGGAATTGGGTTTGTAAGACCACACACACCAATGCATGCCCCAGATAAGTATTTTGATATGTTTCCTATAAAAGATTTGAAATTAGATAAATGGAAAGTAGAGGATACCAATGATACTTATTGGAAAGATAATTTTAGTAATAATTTAAAAGGTCCTAAATATTATAAGATGCTACTTGAATCTTATAATGGAGATAGAGAAGTTGCCTTAAAACACGTTTTACAGGCTTATTTAGCCTGCGTAGCATTTGTTGACGAGCAAGTAGGAAAAGTTATGGAGGGTTTAAACAATAGTACGTTTAAAAACAACACAATTGTTGTATTTACTAGTGATCACGGTTGGCAAATGGGAGAAAAAGAGTATTTTTTTAAAAACTCACCTTGGGAGGAAAGTGCTAGAATTCCTTTGATTATTAAAACTCCAACACCAAAAGCTGGATTAAAAGTTGAACAACCTGTATCTCTAATAGATTTGTATCCTACTCTGAAAGATTTATGTAATTTAAAAGGGGACCATAAAATTAATAAGAATGGTGGTGACTTAGGAGGATATAGTTTAAGGTCTTTATTAGAAAAATCAAAAGAATGGGAAGGTCCAACCGGAGCCCTAACAATAGTAGGTAATTATGGGACAAAATATTCGACTAAAAATCAAAATTTTTCCTATAGGACAAAAGATTGGAGGTATATAGTTTATAGCAATGGAAAAGAAGAATTATACAATCATAAAGAGGATCCATATGAATGGGAAAATGTTGCCGACAAGAAAAAAAATAAAAAAATAAAAAAAAGGCTACATTTAGATATGAATAAAATAATTAAGAATAGATAAATTTAAGATGAATAGTAAGTTAATTATTTTATGTTGTTGTTTGGTTTTAGTGGGGCCTAATATTGATGCACAAAACAAAAGTAAGCCAAATCTAATAGTCATTATGGCAGATGATTTAGGTTATGCCGATGTTGGTTTTAATGGTTCTAAGGATATTCCAACCCCAAATATTGATCAAATTGCAGAAAATGGTGTAAAATTTACAAATGGTTATACTTCCTATTCTGTATGTGGACCAAGTAGAGCCGGTTTTATCACAGGCCGTTACGGACAACGTTTTGGTTTCGAAAGAAATCCACAATACCGTGTAGATAATCCAAATATGGGCTTGCCCAAAACTGAAAAAACTATTGCCGAACATTTAAAAACAGTTGGATACACCTCAGGAATTATTGGTAAATGGCATTTGGGTGCGCATAAATCGAACCACCCATTGAATAGAGGATTTGATGAGTTTTTTGGGCACCTTGGAGGAGGTCATACATATTTTCCTAAGAATCTTGTTCTAAAAGATAGTTATTTCACTGGAGATCATATTCAAATTCCTAACGAAGAGGGCGGTGGTAAAACTTGGAGAGCTGGCGCTGAAATTGCAAGTTACCGAACATGGATTATGAGAGATCACGAACCTGTTAAAACTGAAAAATATTTAACGGAAGAATTTTCTGATGAGGCAGTAAGATTTGTCGAGCGCAATAAAGAACAACCATTCTTTTTGTTTTTATCTTATAATGCACCCCATACACCAATGCAGGCAACAAAAAAATATTTAGATAGATTTCCTGCTATAAGAGAAAAAAAACGAAAAACCTATGCCGCTATGGTAAGTGCTCTAGACGATGGAGTTGGTCAACTTCTGAATAGACTAAAAGAATTAAATCTAGAAGAGAATACAATCGTTGTTTTTCTTTCAGACAATGGGGGTCCCGAAAAGAAAAATGCTTCTAATAATGGTGTGCTAAGAGAGGGTAAAAGTTCTATTTATGAAGGTGGTTTTAGAGTTCCATTTGCCATTCAATGGAAAGGGAAATTGAATAAAAGCATTTGCAATTACCCAGTTTCATCTTTAGATATTTTAGGAACAATTGCAGATTTAACAAAGGTGGAAATTGAGAAAGATAAGCCATTAGACGGAGTAAACATAATTCCATTTCTAACAGGAAAAGAAAAAGGAACTCCTCACAAAAATATTTTTATTAGAAAATACGATCAGAAATTATATTCTGTGAGAGACGGAAATTTAAAACTGGTTGTAAAAAAGAATGGAAACCGAAAAGAATTATACAATCTTGAGAAAGATATTAGTGAGTCTAACAATATTGCATCTAGTAACAAAGAGGATGTAAAGCGATTGTACAACATTTTAAATGAATGGGAGTCAGAATTAATTGACCCTGTTTTTCTTGGACTGATTCACACGAAAGCATGGCGTAATAGAACAAAAAAGAAATCACAAAAAAAATAGTATTCGAGATGCTATGAAAACATTTTGTTTGAAAGAAGAAATCATATAATTTCAAATTATTTGAATTTGAAGATGTAGAACATATGTTCAATTTTAAAAAGTAATAAGGTGTTAAACCTATTTTTTTTAAGAATTTATGAAAATTATTTAGTAAAAAAAACTCATGAAATACATACAGGCAGTATTTTTTTTTCTTTTTATAAGTAGTACATCACAGGCAACTAACTATTATGTCAATGCCAAAATAGGCAACGATAAAAACAATGGAAAAAGTCATCAAACACCCTGGAAAACCCTTACCAAAGTCAGTAGCTTCAATTTTAAACCTGGAGATGTTATTTTACTAGCAAAAGGTCAAGAATTTTTTGGTTCTATTCAATTAATTAATAGGAGTGGAACAAAAGAAAAACCTATTATAATTTCAAATTATAACGCTTTTTCAGGAGACAAAAATCCAACAATAAATGCAAAAGGCTTTTTGAATGGAGTTTTATTAATCAATTGCAGTTATATTAATGTTGAAGGCCTAACTATTATGGCCAATGGAGGTATTAAGCCTAAGAGTAAAAAAAAAGGAATGCGATGCGGTGTTTTAGTTACTACTTCAAAAGAGGGTGTTTTTAAAAATATTACTTTAAATAACTTGGTAGTAAAAGATGTCTTTTATGAACATCCAAATTTTCAAAGAGGAGTTGCAGAAGTTAAAACGGCTAATGGATTGCAAAGCTATGGTTGGGGAATTCGTTTTATCAATAATAATAAAGGTTCATTATTAAAAAATATAACAGTTCAGTCTTGCAAAATTAGTAATATTGGACATACAGGAATTAAAATAACTGGATCTGTTCAAAATCTGAAATTAGTTACCAATACGGTGTTTAAAACGGGAGGCCCAGGAATGCAAATGAGTGGTGTTAAAAATGCGCATGTAAAAGGAAACAATATCAACTATTCTGGAGCCAATGATGATAGCAGAAAATGGGGGCGTGGAAGCGGTCTTTGGACTTGGGGATGTGATTCTGTAATAATTGAACACAATTCATTTAGAAATGCGAATGGTCCTGCAGATTCAGCAGGTTGTCATATTGATTTTAATTGTAAAAATATCATTGTACAGTACAATTTGAGTGAGAATAATGCAGGAGGATTTTGTGAGATTTTAGGAAATAATTGGAACTGTGCGTACCGCTATAATATAAGTATTAATGACGGACATCGTATTAAAAAGAAAGGCATTGCTTTTCAAGAAGGAAAAATTTACTGGTTAAGCGGATTTGTTGGAAAAAATAAAGAACGTCACGGTCCGTACAACTCCTATTTTTATAATAATACCATTTATGTGAAAAGTAATATAGTAGCTAAAATGGCTGTTGCAAAAGTTACTTCGGGAGCATTACTAGCCAATAATATTTTTTATATTGAAGGAGAAAGCAAAGCTGTTTTAGGAGATCAATATCAGCCTCAGAAAGATGATGCGTCTGATTTAAAAAATATAGTTTTTAAAAATAATTTATTTCTAAAAGCTGAAAATTGGCCAAAAATAGTGGCAATCCAAGATGAGGAACCGGTTTATGGGAATCCACACTTTGTAAATGCAGGAGGAAAAAAAATCACAGATTATATCCCTACTAACATTGATGTCATTAAGGATAAAGGAATTGAAATCCCTCATATTCCGAAAGATAAAAAAGGTTTAATGATTGGGTTAAAAGTAGAAAAAGATATTCTAGGGAATACTATTAAAGGCTTGCCAGATATGGGAGCAATTGAATTAAATTAAAATTAATTATAAGAAGAAAGTAGGTACTGATCCAACTGAAAACAAAAACCGCGATTTAGAACGATGTGCTTCCGACGATTTTCACCGTAAAACTAGTAAATGGTGATGCTAGAATTGGATACATTTCAGGAGGTAATTCAGCAAGATTTAGTGATGAAACACTACCATATCAAATGCTAAATAAGGCTAGGATTTTTGTAGATAATAATAAAGAACAACCATTTTCTTATATTTTTCATTTCACGATATTCATGAACTTCGATTACCAGACACACATTTCTCCATAAGCAATCACTTCACATACAATTTATATTTTTACTTTATCCATGTTTCTAAAAATTCAATACGCCACGCAAACAATGATAATTAGTGAATAAAAATAGATAATACCAATGAATTAATTTTAAATGCTTTTTTAGTAATTTAACGATTATTTATTAATAACAAATACGATGTACAAACTAACTTTTTTTTTACTTCTATTAGGTAGTTTTAGCTTTGCTCAAGTGAATACAACTAAAAGTACAATTAAACCAAACCTAATCGTTATAATGACCGATGATATGGGTTGGGCAGATGTTGGTTTTAATGGCTGTAAAGACATTCCAACACCAAATATTGACAGAATTGCCAATGAAGGTGTGCGATTTGAAGAAGGTTATGTCTCTTTTCCTGTTTGCGGACCAAGTAGAGCTGGATTTTTAACCGGGCGCTATCAAGATCGTTTTGGTTTTACCACCAATCCTTCAATAGATCCCAATAACCCCATATCTGGTTTGCCTTTAGAAGAAGAAACAATGGCACAAGTATTAAAAAAAGTTAATTATAACAGTGCTATTATTGGAAAATGGCACATGGGCACACATCCAAATTTTCATCCTTTAGAACGTGGTTTTGATTATTTTTATGGTTTCTTATCAGGGGGTCATAATTACTATCCAGAGCAATTAACCATTAATGATTTATCGGAGGTTAAAAGGAAATGGCAGTGGTATAGAACCAAAATAATTGAAAACAGAACTAAGGTAAAAACGGATGATTATTTAACAGATGAATTGAGTGCCGCAGCAGTTAATTATATTAATAAACAAGCTGAAGATGATCAACATTTTATGCTTTATCTGGCTTATAATGCACCTCATACACCACTTCAAGCCACAAAAAAATATCTATCAAGATTTCCGAAAATTACGGACAAAAAAAGAAAAACCTATGCAGCCATGGTATCTGCTGTAGATGATGGTGTAGGACATGTTTTAGAGGCTCTTAAAGAAAAAGGCTTAGACGAAAATACCATTGTAGTTTTTCTTTCAGATAATGGAGGAGCACACAACAATGCTTCTGACAATGGCCCGCTTAGAGGATTAAAAGGGGATCTTTTTGAAGGTGGAATAAGAGTACCATTTGCTATGCGATGGAAAGGTACAATCCCAGAAGGAAATTCGTATAAGAAACCCATTTCATCACTGGATATCATGGCTACTATTGTTGCTCAATCTAATGTTAAAATTGATCCGAAAAGACCACTTGATGGTGTGAATTTAATTCCTTTTTTAACAGGTGCAGAAATTGGTCCTCCACACGATTATTTGTTTTGGAGAAAATGGGAACAAAACGCCATGGCAATCAGGCACGGAAACTATAAGCTCATAGCAAATAAACAAAAACAAAAGGCCTCTCCAAATTTATACAATCTATTAAAAGATAAAAATGAAAGAATAGAAATTGGCTTTGAAAAAAAGAAAATTAGCAAACAGCTTCATGAAAAATGGGAACAATGGAATTCAGAAATGAAAGATCGTGTTTTTCCAACACTTGGTCAAGATGTGTGGTGGAGAGAGAAAAAATAATTTTTTTGAAACAAAACCATGAATTACTTATGATTCAAAGTAGCGCAATTTTAATTCTGTTGCTATTAAATAGTGTTGTATCAGCTCAAGTAATTGATGCTTGTAAAACTTATATTATAGAAATAAAAATACAAAAAGTAGTAATTCCTGAGAGGGTTTATAACTATTTTTAGTTTAAATAAAAATTAATAATTAAAATTTCATTTAAAATGATTGTCAAAAAATATACTGTAAGCCTACTATTTGTCTTACTTTCTTTACTCTCTAAAGCCCAGGAACAACCCAATGTTGTAATGATTGTTTTGGATGATTTAAACGATTTTGTAGGGGTGATGGGAGGGCACCCTCAAGCTAAAACACCCAATATAGACAAACTAGCAGCTGAAGGAGTTTTATTTAACAATGCGCATAGCAACGTACCTGTTTGTTCTCCCTCTAGAGCAAGTTTTATGACCGGTATTTTACCTACTACTTCTGGAAATTGGGGTTTTGGAAATTGGCAAAAAAATGAAATTTCTATGAATTCTAAATCCATTCCAGAATACATGAGAAGTAATGGGTATAAAACGTTTCAAACAGGAAAAGTATTTCATACGACTAAAAAGGGAGTTTGGGATGAAATGGGAGCAATTGCTGATTATGGACCCATGGCATTTAATGGCAAAAAATCAACATTACATCCTTCATCTCCGGAAGGGATGGCAGCGTTAGGTCCTTTGGATGCAACTTTTGCATCTTTAGCGAATGTCCCTAATATACAACCAACGAATGATACCCCTGGTTACAAGGGCTGGAGAAATACCCATTGGAAAACAAATAGTCATTTTCATTATACAGATGATAATAATAGGGATTTGCTGACTGATGAAAAAAGTGCAGAATGGTTAGAAAAAAAAATTAAAGACCTTCAAAAAGAGGAGAGCAAGAATCCTTTTTTCATCAGTGTCGGTTTTATTAGACCTCATACACCCTTAGTAGTTCCTCAAAAATATTTTGATATGTTCCCTATAGAATCAGTAAAAATTACGACCTTAAAAGAGGATGATATCGAAGATACAAAGTTGGCAGAAAATACGAATAAAGAACCCAGAGGACGTAAAGCTTTTAGAACATTAACCGAGGGGTATTCCAGTAAAGAAGAAGCCTTGAGATTTTATACTCAAGCCTACTTGGCAAGTGTAGCTTTTGCTGATGAAATGGTTGGAAAAGTATTAAAATCCATAGAAGAAAGTGAGTTTAATGATAACACTCTTGTATTGCTATTTAGTGACCACGGTTACAGCCTTGGTGAAAAAGAGTATCTATTTAAATATGCGCTTTGGGAGGAATCTACTCGTGTACCATTGATTATCAAACACCCCAATTATAAAGATAAGGCAGGGAAAATAGTCACCCACCCTGTTAGTTTGGTTGATATATATCCTACAATTAAAGACTTATGCAATTTAAAAGGCAGTACCTTAATTACTGAAAAAGGAGCTGAGTTAGATGGATTTAGTCTTAAAGCTTTTTTAGAAAATTCTGAGACTAAAAATTGGTCTGGACCAGATGAAGCCATGAGTATTATTTCTAGTTGGAAAACAAAGAAACCCGAAAATCAACACATTTCTTTGCGTTCAAAAGATTTTAGATTTATACGATATGCGAATGGAGCTATAGAATTATATGACCATCGAGTAGATAAAAATGAATGGTATAATTTGGCTACTGATACTGCTTATAAAGCCGTAAAAGATAATTTTTCTCAAAAACTAAGTACTTTTTTTAACTAATAATTACCCTTTTAATCACTTTTTGTCATATTAATAGATAAAAACTCATTAATTATGGTATATTTATCTTTTATTAAGCTTTTATATTAGATTATAATTTTTTGTTGTGAAATTAGAATACCATCCTTCAAAGATTTCCGTTTTTGAATCTTTCTACGTAGAGCGAAAGAAATCTCCCTATTTTGGGGTGCACTGGCATTATCACGAAGAGTATGAGATTTTATTTACCATTAAAGGAGAAGGGGTAAGAATTGTGGGTGATCATATGGATCATTTTGAGGATGAAGAACTTGTTTTCTTAGGTCAAGGATTACCTCATTTATTCAAAAATGATGAGAAAAACTCAGAAAGTCAAGTTGATTATATAGTCGTTAAATTTGGAAGTATTTTGAGTGGAATTAATCTTTTTTCTATTCCAGAACTTTCTAATATTGATAGATTTTTAAAATCTACCAATCGCGGTATATTATTTTCAAAAAAAACAATAAAAAAAGTTAAAGAGAAGCTAATTTTGCTCGCTGAAAGTAGAGAAGCAGAAAAAATTATGCACTTAATTTCAGTTCTTCATATATTGTCAACTGAAGAAAAAATACAGTGTTTAGCGAGCGATGGGTTTTCCTTAAAGCTCAGCAATAGGGGAGAAGATAGAACTAAAAAAGTAATAGAATATATTTCTGAAAATTACACAAAAGATATTTCATTGGATGAATTGGCTGAGATTTCTCATATGACTACTAATTCCTTTTGTAGGTTTTTTAAAAATAGAACAGGTAAAACAGCCTTCGAATTCCTTAGAGAATTTAGAATCAACAAAGCTTGTCAAATGCTAATTAATGGTGAAAAAAGTATTGCTCAAATTTGCTACGATAGTGGCTTCAATTCGTTTTCAAGCTTTAATAGAATATTTAAAAAGTTAAAAGACATTTCTGCTAGTGAATATAAAATAAAATATATGGATATTAATAACTAGTCAAAGTATTCATTATGCTCTCAATACAAAAAAAACCAAAACAAGTACTTGTTTTGGTTTTTTTGTAAAAATTTGTTTTATGAGTTGTTAAATAACAGAATTAGAATAGCCTAAAATTATACTAGCAAAAATTAAAACAGCCAATCCGACTAGTAACAAATTAAATGGTTTTTTAGCACCATTCCATTCACCAGCTCTGTAGGCCCAAAAATTACTAACAATCAAAGAAAGCCCTAATAACATTGGCCACCCTATAACACCACCTATCGGTCCGATTAAAGCGGCACCTTGTCCGTAAACACCCAATGCACCAAACCAAAAAATACTTGCTAGAATAGCCCATCTAAAGGCTTTTTTAGAACCTGGAACTTTGAAGTTACTCCATGATTTGTTTTTAAATAGTAAAAATATTGCATATCCTGCATTCATTATAAATGCTCCAATTAAAACTACTACCCAAGCCGCTAAACTTGCATTTCGGTCTAGAGCACCCATTTCTTTTGCTAATGTTGCTATTGGAGCGGCATTTACAAAACCTACATTTAACAAAGCAGACAAAATACCACAAGCTACTGCAATTATGATTCCTTTTACAATCTCTGATTTTTCTCCAGATGCTTGAGAAGTTAATTTATCTTTATCAATCCCTGCTTTTGCGGTTATAGCAACTCCTATAAGGGTGATAGCGAGTCCACTTATTACGTAGGGAAATTGTGGAGTAGAAGTAGCATTTTCCATCTGTAATAATGGAATTAATGCACCTACAGAGCCCGCTAAACCCATTACAATTCCCATGGTAAGAGATAAACCGATATAAGGAACACTAACACCGAATAAAATACCTCCAATTCCCCAGAGGAAACCAAAAAGCATTGCCATAAATACAACATTTTGCATAGAAGCATCTGAAAAGGCACTATGTAAAACAGTTCCTAAATCAGGAACGACCAAAAAGGCCCAAGTCATTGGTAAAATAATCATGGCTATCGTTACATGAACTAGCCACCATGACTCCCATTTTAAAGGGGCCATATATTTCATTCCAAGCCCGAATGAACCTTGAAAAATACTAGCGAAAATTATTAATAAAAAAGGGAAAAACATGGATTCCATAAGTTTAATTTTAGTGAGTTAATTGTTTTATAATGCTGTAGAAATTCTTTTTTTAACTAAGTAATCATCTAAAGCTAAATGAGAACAGTCATGTCCAATACCACTGTTTTTAATTCCCCCATGAGGTAAATAAATAGCGTACTTAACTCCGTTAATTTGAATTTCACCAAATTCTAAGTCATTTGTAAATCGTTCAATTTTTTGATGATCATTGGTAAAGATATAGGAGGCTAAGCCGTATTCAGTGTCATTTGCTAATTCTAAAACCTCATCATCAGTATCAAAACTCATAATACCTGCAACTGGACCAAAAGTTTCTTTTCTAAACAATGTCATTTCAGGTGAAATGCCAGAAATAACTGTTGGCTCTATCCAATTTCCTTTTTCAGGAAACCCTTCTGGTATTTTTCCACCATATTCTAAAATAGCACCTTTATGAACAGCATCTTTTACGATATCAAACATCCGATCTCTATCTGTTTTTGAAACCATTGGTCCCATAAACACCTCTGGATTTTCTTTTGTACCAAAACCTAATTTTAATTCTGAAGTCCGTTTTATAAATGCTTTTAAGAATTTATCGTATATATTTTTATGTACCATTATTCTATTTGCGGCCACACAAATCTGACCAGAATTCCAGAAACTTAATACCACAGCTAATTCTAATGCTTTATCAAAATCGGCATCTTCAAAAATGATAAAAGGTGCATTACCCCCAAGTTCCATTCCTAATTTTTTGATAGAAGTAGTACTTTCAGCGATTATTTTTTTTCCTGTTTCCGTGGAGCCAATCATAGTCAATACAGCAGGAATTTTACTTGTAGTTAGCGTTGTTGCTACTTCTCTACTTGGTCCTGCTAAAATATTAACTACACCTGCTGGAAAATCAATATCATGCAAAATTTCGCCAAGCATATAGGTTGATAGAGGTGATAAAGTAGAAGGTTTTATAATTAAGGAACAACCAGCTGCTAATGCAGGTCCTAATTTAAAACCTACATTTAGCAATGGAAAATTCCATGCTAAGTATGCTACTGCTACACCTGCAGGCTTGGATATCATTTTGTGCGTATGGGTGTTCTCGTAATCGGGAATTTGCTCTTCACGCAAATTCTTCATAGCGTTAGGGTACCATTCCAATGCATTAATTACAGCTTCAATATCTTCGTAAGCACCTTCGTAATTTTTACCCATTTCATGAACCATAGCCGTTCTTAACTCGTGTTCCTTTTCGAGAACAGCTGTTCTAAGTTTAGACATCCATTCTGTTCTTTCTCCAAGGGAAAGTTTAGACCAGTATTGAAACCCTTTTCTTGCAGCATTCAAAGCTTTTTCTGCATCTGCTTTTCCTGCTTTCGCAATTTGAGCAATGGATTCGCCTGTTGCAGGACAGATTACATCTTCTATTTGTCCGCTTTCAGCATCTAAAAGTTCTCCGTTAATATATAATTTTTTATATCCGAAATTTTGTGTTTTCATTTTAAAATGATTTGTTACAAGATACTGTTTTTTTTATTTTTTTTAAATGGCATATTTCATTAAAACTTCTTCATCTACGTCAATTCCTAATCCAGGTCTGTTGGGTATTTTAATCATCCCATTTTTCATTTCAATTGCAGGAAATGTCAATTCTTCACGAAGTGCATTCTCAGTCTGATCATATTCTATAAGAAAATCTGGCCGCTTCATTCTGCCCGGCATCGATTCAAGATTGGCAATAAAATGCAATGCTACATGAATTCCTATAGATGTACCCCAGGTATGTGGTATCAGTTCCACACCATAAGTACTAGCCAACGCAGCAATCCGTTTCGCTTCTGTTAAACCGCCGCTTGCGCAAATGTCTGGTTGAATGATATCTACGGAATTATTGCGTAACAATTGATGGAATCCATATCGTAAATACTCACATTCACCACCAGCAATTGGAATGCTTGTTTTGTTTCTTAATTCTTTATATTGAGTATAAAATTCTGGAGATAAGGGCTCTTCAAACCATGAAATATTGAGAGGTTCGATTTTTTTTGCAAGTTGTATGGCTTCTCTAAAATTATAAGCATGATTCGAATCTACCATGAGCTGAATATCATCTCCAATCAGATCTCGCATGCGCTTTACATTTTTGTAATCTTCTTCAACACCCAATCCAATTTTCATTTTTATAGCCTTGAAACCTTGCGATATATATATTTGAGCTTCTTCATCAAATTCTTGAGATGGATTATCATGACTCGTAAAATAAAGTCCGGTTGCATAAGGTCTTACTTCTGTTCGGTGGGCACCTCCTAGTAATGTAGAAACAGGAAGTCCTAAAATCTTCCCTTTTAAATCCCAAATAGCGATATCAATGGCACTCATAGAAGCTACTAAAGTTCCTCTGCGGGCAAAATCCAATGTTTTTCGATACATTTGATTCCAAATCACTTCATTTTCTAGAGGGTCTAAACCTATGACTATTGGTTTTAATAATTCTATTCCTGCTTCTAATACATTTGCAGGACCATAGCCCTCACCCCAACCATATTCTCCATTAGATGCTGTTACCTTAACCACACAGATGCATCTTTCTGAGTACTCCCATTGGGAAAAGAAAAAGCTTTTAGATAACGTATCTTTAAGTATATAAGTTTCTATTTTATCAATTGTCATAATTATATTTTCTTAAACTTTTTTATTTTTCTTGAGTGAAAAATAAAATTAGAGTTAATATAGGTAAGTAGATTGCTCATATTTAACATTACTTAACCAAATGTCACCTCTAATTGAGGCGTCAATTCTCCGTATTAATCGTTGTAATCTACAATTTCTTCCGCTTGCGTTACCGATGAGATATAGGCCACAACCTCATCGTGAACAGGGTACTTTGTGTACTTCCAAAACGTATCTTTAGTATCGAAAACCGAAATCAAACTCACATCAAAAAAAGAAGCTCCATAATCGCCAATATTAATGCCTGTTTCATAGCTTTTAATTTCGGGAATATGAGCTGGTAATTCGTCTAACCGTTTTTTTACTTCCACGGCCAATTCTTGTTTAGACATTCCTTGCGCGGATTCTTTTAATTTCCACAATACGATATGTTTGTACATGTTATATTTATTTTTAGTAAAAAAGACTTCTATTGTTTTCAAAGCAATAGAAGTCTTTAGATTATTCTAATGAATATTATTCAATAATTATTTTTTTATTAACAACTGCTCCTTCCTCAGAAGTTAGAGACATGAGGTATATTCCAGCATGTAAACTAGAAACATCAAGTCTTTCAGAAGGGTAATTTACATGTAACATAGTTTTACCCAAAAGATTGTATACTTTAGCATTTTGCAATTGAACTTGAGTTGAAATCTTTATTTCGTTTTTAGCAGGGTTTGGATATATAGAAAAATCGAAAGCTTTTTTATCTTCTATAGACAATGGAGCACAGGTAGTGCACACTATTGAAAAGTTATCAATACTTCCGCCTTGGGCACCCCAATTTTTATTAACTCTAAATTTATAATTTTTACTCTCTGTGGCCGTATATGAAATACTTAATTCTTCCCAAGTTAACCCTGTTGCTGGTGTAGCCGATTCAGCAACATTTGTCGAATCCACTACTCTAAGCGTGTAGGCATTTTTTTGACCAGCAACATCTGGAAAAACAGAAGCTTTAAACTCATAGGTTTCTCCTGCGGTTAAAGAATAAATTCTTTCAATATAAGCAAAACCACTAGTTCCTCCTTTTTCCAT
>JAQWOW010000067.1 GCA_029245665.1 Polaribacter sp.
TATTTCGTTTGAAAATGCATCTCCATTGATACTTTTTGCATACAATCCAGCGGCATTTGCATGTTTTTCAAAAGCTGCTGTATTGTAAAAACCTGGTGAACCTGGCCTTCCTTCTGTTCCTGGTTTGTCAAAGAAAACACCGATAGTTGCTGCATCTGATCCGAAAGCACTTGTAATTCTGGAAGCCAATCCAAATCCTGTGGAGGCTCCTATTACTAATACTTTTTTAGCCCCTTTAATTTTTCCTTTTGACTTTACATATTCTATTTGATTGATCACATTTTTCTCACATCCCTTTGGGTGTGACGTTAAACATATAAATCCTCTTGTTCTTGGTTCTATAATCATTGTGTTTGTTTTAATTCTCTAAAAATGAATTTACATTATTTTCTATTCTATTCAATACATTTTCTGTATTGGCTTTTACAAATTTTTCACCTATAATTTGCTCGTATAATTCTACATACCTATTCGAAATTTCTGTAATTTTTTCATCAGACATTTCTGGAACCTCTTGTCCTTCTTTCCCTTGAAAACCGTTTTCAATTAACCATTGTCTGACAAACTCTTTGGATAATTGCTTTTGAGTTTCACCCGTATCTTGTCTTTTTTGATATCCATCTGCATAAAAATAACGAGAAGAATCTGGTGTGTGAATTTCGTCTATCAAAACAATTTTACCTTCTTTTGTTTTCCCAAATTCATATTTAGTATCTACCAAAATCAATCCTCTTTTTGCAGCAATTTCTGTTCCTCTTTGAAACAAAGTCCTAGTATATTTTTCTAATACAATATAATCTTCTTCAGAAACAATTCCCTTTGCTAAAATGTCTTCTCGAGAAATATCTTCATCATGTTCTCCATTGTCTGCTTTGGTTGAGGGTGTAATGATTGGGGTAGGAAACTTGTCATTCTCTTTGAGTCCTTCAACCATTGCTACTCCACACAACATTCTTTTACCTAGTTTGTATTCTCTTGCTGCATGACCAGAAAGATAACCACGAATAACCATTTCAACTTTAAAAGGCTCACATAGATGACCTACAGCTACATTTTCATCTGGATTTGAAATTAACCAGTTGGGTACAATATCTGAGGTATCATTCATCATTTTTGTTGCAATCTGATTCAAAATTTGACCTTTAAACGGAATTTGACGCGGTAAAATAACATCAAAGGCAGACAATCTGTCTGAGGCAATCATGACTAAAAGTTCGTCATTAATAGTATAGACCTCTCTGACCTTGCCTTTATAAACAGACTTTTGATTAGGGAAATTAAAATTAGTTTCGTTAATTGTTTGTATCATTCGTTAAAATATTGTGAGCGCAAAAATAAACTTTCCTATTTTATTTCTTTTTGTTTTTTAACATTTTTATTCGCTTTTCATATTTTCTGAAGCAATCGCAAGTTTTATTCAAATAATCGATTTCAATTTCTAAATTTCAACCAATAGACATCTAGGTTTCTTAAGAAAAAAACAATGTATAAATCGAATTACTCTGAGCATCGATAGCAATTCCATTTTTACTTGAATACTATTCTGCTTCTATACTTTTATAAGCAGTGATAATTTTCTTTACCAATCGGTGTCTTACCACATCTTTATCATCTAGATAAACATGTGCAATTCCATCAATATCTTTTAAAGCTAACAAAGACTCTTTGAGACCTGAAACTTGTTTTCTTGGCAAATCAATTTGACCGGGATCTCCAGTAATAATAAATTTTGCACTTTTCCCCATTCTTGTTAAAAACATCTTCATTTGATTGTGGGTTGTGTTTTGAGCTTCATCTAAAATTACAAAAGCATTGTCTAGTGTTCTACCTCTCATAAAAGCAAGAGGTGCTATTTGAATGACTCCCTTTTCTAAATGTGATTGTAATCTTTCATGCGGAATCATATCTCTCAAAGCGTCATATAAGGGTTGCATATAAGGATCTAACTTTTCTTTTAAATCTCCTGGAAGAAATCCTAAATTCTCTCCAGATTCTACTGCTGGTCTGGTTAATATTATTCTTCGTACTTCTTTTTCTTTCAATGCTTTTACTGCTAAAGCAACAGCCGTGTATGTTTTTCCGGTTCCTGCTGGACCTACTGCAAAAAGCATATCATTCTTGCCCATTAGCGATACCATTTTTCGTTGGTTTTCTGTTTGCGGCTTAATCAATCTACCACTAACTCCATGAACCAATACCTCTTTTGCCTTTTTGGCTGAAATTGTTTTTTCTTCTTGACCGTTAGACGTTAGAATACGTTCTACACTATTTTCATCTAATTTATTGTATCTATTGTAATATTTTATGAGCCGTTCTGTTCGTATTTCAAATTCATCTAAGATTTCTGATTCTCCATAAATTTTAAGTTTAGATCCGCGAGCAACAATTTTAATTTTTGGAAAATATCTTTTTAATTGCTCAATAGTACTATTATTTGCTCCAAAAAAATCTTTAGGACTGATTTCTGTAAGCTCTATAATGCGTTCGTTCAAATGTTTCTTTTTTATTAATTAATTCCTATTTATATTTCAACTAAAAATAGCGAATAAATTTTCTAAAATGATTAGATTTGCGTCAAATAGTTAAGAACTTTTACACATTTAATTAACAGAAAAAATCAATGTCTCTAATTACATTAACAACCGATTTTGGCACAAAAGATCACTTTGTTGGGGCTGTTAAAGGGGCTATTTTGTCTGAACTCTCTGATGTAAAAATAGTAGATATTACTCATGAAATAGCTCCGTTTAACATTACTGAAACGGCCTACATTTTAACCAATTCTTATAAAAGCTTTCCTGATAAAACAATCCATATTGTTGGTGTAGACTCAGAATTAAGTGCAAGCAATAAGCATATTGCATTAGAATTAGACAATCACTATTTTGTATGCCCAGACAATGGAATTATCTCAATGATTGCGTCTGAAATTAAGCCTACAAAAATTGTTGAAATCAACATTCATGATAGAATAGAAAGTAGTTTTCCAGTTTTGGATGTTTTTGTACAAGTAGCATGTTTTATTGCTAGAGGAGGAAACTTAACTGTTATTGGCAAAGAAATTAAAACATTTAAAAAAATGATTGAAATTCAGCCAAAAGTAAATCAAGCTCAAAACCAAATTATTGGAGGTGTCATTTATATTGATAATTATGGAAACGTAATTAGCAATATTAGTCAGAAAATGTTTCAAGAAGTTGGTAAAGGGCGACGTTTTAAAGCGACCGCAAGACGTTATTCTTTCAACAAGATTTTTACAAAATATAATGAAATTGCACTTGAAAGTAATCATGATAATATGCAATACGATGGTAGTAAATTGGCTATTTTTAATGCAGCTGGTTTTTTAGAAATTGCAATTTACAGAAGTAATTTAGATACTGTTGGTGGCGCATCTACCTTATTAGGTTTAAGGTATAGAGATCCTATTACTATTGATTTTATGAACGATTCTCAACCAGAATTTACTCCATTAACTCAGTAAATATGTTTGTTAGAATTGTAAAAATGAGTTTTCACACAAAACATATTGAAGCTTTTTTAGCAATGTTTGAAGAAAAAAAAACAATTATAAGAGCTTCTGAAGGTTGTCTTCTGTTAGAATTGTATCAAGATAAAACAAACTCAGAAATATTTTTCACCTATTCGTATTGGCAAGATGAAAAAAATTTAGAAAATTACAGAAATTCTCAATTATTTAAAGATGTTTGGGATCAAACTAAAACCTATTTTAATGATAAACCTTTGGCTTGGAGTTTAGATAAAAGAGCATGTCTTTAGTGTTGTGAAAAATAAAATTTACCTATTTATACTTAAAAGCTATTGAGACTTTTAAGTACAAAAATAATAGTGCTTCAATTGCGTTGTTAAAGAAACACAATTTTGTTTTTGAACCAGAAAAAAGAGGGTCGTTTTGAAGACCATAGAATTTATAAAATTACACAGAGTAGTTGAATGTCTTAACGCTGCTCAATCCTATAAATAAGAAAATATGTTTCCAATTTTAAAAAAAGAATTTAACTCATTTTTTGCAGGTCCTATAGCCTATTTAGTTATTGGACTTTTCTTGCTAATGAATGGTTTGTATTTATGGGTATTTAAAGATGATTTTAATATATTAAATGCTGGTTTTTCAGATTTAAGTCCTTTTTTTTATATGGCCCCTTGGCTATTTTTATTCTTGATTCCTGCAATTACCATGAAAAGTTTTGCAAATGAATTTAGTAGTGGAACCATAGAGATCTTAAAAACGAACCCGATTTCAGATTGGCAAATTGTACTAGGCAAGTTTTCTGCCTCTCTCCTTCTTGTAGTAGTTGCATTAGTTCCTACTTTGACCTATGTATTTAGCATTAATGAATTAGGAGACCCTGTTGGAAATCTCGATTTTGGGAGTACAATTGGCTCTTATGTTGGTCTATTGCTTTTAGCAACAACCTATACTGCAATTGGTTTATTTACATCTACACTTTCTGAAAATCAGATTGTAGCCTTTATTTTAGGAGTTTTCATAACCTTTTTTTTATTTTATGGTTTCGATGCTATTTCTAACTCTGTTGGAAATAATTTATCAATAAAAAAAATGGGAATAAATGAACATTTTAAGAGTATTTCTAGAGGAGTGATTGATACCCGAGATATTCTCTACTTTTTAAGCGTAACCATATTCTTTTTATACATCACAAAAACACGCTTATAAAATGAATAGAAAAATAAAAAATATCGCGTTTTTAGCACTTGGCTTACTCATTTTAAATTTTGCAAACCAATCATTTTATAAACGTTTCGATTTAACTGCAGACAACCGTTATACACTCTCTAAAACAACTAAAAATATTGTTTCTAAAATTGATAAAAATCTCTCTATAACAATTTATTTAGAGGGTGATTTTCCTTCAGAATTTATAAGATTACAGGCAGAAACACGTCAATATTTAGAGGAATTATCCGCAGAAAATTCGAAGATTAAAATTGGGTTTCAAAACCCTGATAATCAACGTGAAAAATTAATTAAAAAAGGAATGATCCCGAGTAAATTAACTGTTGAGGAAAACGGAAAACTCTCTGAAGCAATTATTTTTCCTTGGGCAGAAATTTCTTACGAAAAAAAATCTCAAATTATCTCTCTTTTACCATCTGCGATCGTTGCATCTCAAGAGGAACAATTACAAAAAGCTATTGAAAATTTAGAATATAGTTTTTCAAATGCACTGAACACTATCCTCCTTCGAAAACAAAAAAGTGTTGGAGTAATCACTGGAAATGGCGAATTACAAGACATGTATCAATATAGCTTTTTAAGTGAAGTTGCCAAGAAATACAGATTGGCAAAATTTACGTTAGATTCTGTAGCTTCAAACCCACAGCAAACTTTAGAGGATTTAACCACTTTAGACCTAGCTATCATTGCGAAACCTACTCAAAAATTTACAGAACATGAAAAATTTACCATAGATCAGTTTATTGCCAATGACGGAAAAACGTTGTGGATGATAGACAATGTGCAAGCCGATCAAGATAGTTTATTTACCAATGGTAAAATGTTAGCCTATCCTAGAGATTTAAATCTTACAGATTTACTATTTGCTTATGGTATTCGAATAAATACTACTTTAATTAAAGATTTATTTGCTGCTAAAATTTCGTTAGCAACAGGTAAAATTGGCAATCAAACACAATTTCAAAATTTAGAATGGTTTTTTCATCCTTTAGTTAGCGGAAACCCAAATCATGCCATCACAAAAAACATTGCTCCTATTCGATTACAGTTTGTAAACCCAATAGATACTCTAAAAAATAATATTAAAAAAACACCTTTATTAAGGAGTTCTTTATTAACACAAAAAATAGGGACTCCTAGTTTTATTGAGCTTCAATCTATTGCTAATGAAGTTGTAGAAACTGATTATAATAAGGGCAATCAACTATTTGCTGTTTTACTCGAGGGTGCTTTTAATTCTGCATATAAAAACCGTATACAACCTTTTAAAACTCCTCTCTACAAAGAAAATTCAAACAATAATAAAATGGTGGTAATTTCTGATGGTGATATTGGAAAAAATCAAATTTTAAAAGATGATGCTTCAAAAATTCAACCTTTAGACTTAAACAGAGATAAATGGACCCATCAACAATTTGGAAATAAAGATTTTCTTTTAAATGTAGTTGATTACTTATTAGACGATGTTGGCTTAATAGAGTTAAGAAATAAAACGTTAAAAATAAATATTTTAGACAAACAAAAAGCGTTTAAAGAGCGACTGTATTGGCAGTTTTTTAATGTCATTTTTCCACTGATTTTTTTACTTTGTTTTGGAGTTCTTTTCTCTTTTTTAAGAAGAAGGAAATACGCTAGGTAGTTTTGGTTGCTTTCTCTATTTTAGAGTATAATAAGAAATAACTAGTAACACTAAAATACCTACTCAAAAAATTAAAAGATCTTAGAAATTAAATTTCTAGTAAATTATCATGTGTAAAGGTATACCCTAAAATTTCTTGCACTTTTTTTGAACTTATAATTTTCCATTCATAAACTTCATTCTCTTCAAATTCGGGAAGTTCACAATCAGCACTTAATTTTGCTATTGTATAAAACTCTCTTCTTGTAGGATGGTGGTTAGAACAGGCATTAAATGTTTGAGACCAACAATTTTGATTGATAATTTCATGAATAATCGCTATACAATCTTCTTTATGAATCATATTCACAAATCCTTTGGGTTGAGGAATTTTTCGTCCATTATTAAACCAATTGGAAGGGTGTCTTTCACCACCAAATAAACCTGCAAAGCGAAGTATTGTAGTTTCAAAAAAAGTATTCTCTCTAAATAGGTTCTCAATTGTTGACAATGGAGTATTTAAAATTTCATCATCTTCAGTCATTACTTTATTTGCCCTAGCATAAACGGAAGTAGAACTGATAAAAATTACTTTTTGAATACTAGAATTTTCAATTTGAGCGATTAAATGTTCAAAACCATCAATATCTTTTGAAGTAATTGCTATGATTAATATATCTGTATATAAAAAATCGTCAAATTCTTCAAAAGAAGATATATCAACAATAAACGGCTCAATATTATTGTCTTCTAAAAGAGCTAACTTTTCTTCTCTTGTAGTGGAGCCTTTTAGAGAATATCCCTCATCTAACAAAGAAATTGCGAGTGATTTTCCTAACCAACCACACCCTAGAATACTAACATTTCTCATCGCAACAGTTTTCTTCTTTTACCATTTTACAAGATACTACTGCTAGCAAAGCACCTAAAATTGGAGCGATAATATACATCCATAAATGCTGTAAATTTCCCGAAACAAATGCCGGAGCAATGGAACGTGCTGGATTCATAGAAGCATTTGTAATAGGACCTGCAAACATGGCTTCTAACAGCACTACGGCTCCGATGGCAATCCCTGCAACTACCCCAATTTCTTTACTACCTGTAGAAACATTTATGATTACCACCATTAAGAAAAAAGTTAATAAAAACTCCAATACAAAAGCACGCCAAACATCTACTGTGGAAATAGTTGCTCCAAGAATTTCACTTGAAGGAAACAGAAACCAGAGAATTAAACTTGCTGAAAATGCTCCTAAAATTTGAGCTAAGATATACTTTGGAACTTCTCTCCAAGAAAACTTTTTAGCATAGGCAAAAGCAATGGAGACTGCAGGATTAAAATGCGCTCCTGAAGTTTCACCAAAAGCATAAATCATAGCCATCACAATCAATCCCCAAGTCATTGCAATTCCTACATGCGTGACATCACCACCGGTAACTTCATTAATTGTCATCGCGCCTGTTCCGCAGAAAATCATTGCAAATGTTCCAATAAATTCAGATATATATCTCTTCATAAGCCTATAAAATGAGTACAAAGATACAAACCCTTACTTTAAGTTTTTGTTAACGTTTCTCGTTTTTTAAAATCGT
>JAQWOW010000261.1 GCA_029245665.1 Polaribacter sp.
ACTGCCTAAAAACAAATAACATTTCTGTAATGAGTTATAAAAATCAACTGTCATTATCCATCATTGCAAAACAAATTAATGATGATGGTTTTTACTATAAAAACATTATGCTTAGAAATGCATATGATGTTTATCTTTTATCAAAGAAAACAATTGCTAAAGATGCTTTTTCAAAATTTAATACCCTAAAAAATCCTTTAAGTTGTTTTCTAGCAAGTTGTTTTGAAGTTTTTAATAAACCAAATTCTCTAAAATATACTTCTACTAAAAAAATAGAAACCTATCTTGCTAGATTTAATGAGTTGTTAAAAAATGACGAATTAAGAAACAAACAAAACAAAAAAATAGACCAAAAAATTTTTATAAAAAAACGATTGGATATTATTTATAAATCTTTTTTTAATAAACCTTATAGAAGTTGGTTATTTAAAAGAATTACAGACAAAAATTGGCAGAAAGAAAAATTAATTCAGCTAGGCTTTATAAAACAGAAGCGAACCTTGTAACCTCCTCAAAATCTAATCCCCCATAATTTCCAGAGCTCATCAAAATAAGCGCTGTTTTTTCTAAATTTTCATTGAATAAAAAATCTTTAAATTCTTCCGGATTAGTATAAATAATCAAATCATCTCGTTCAAAAGCGTTGGTAATTTGCTGTTTGGTTACTTCATCTAATTGCTTAATTTTAACGGCATCTGGAGAGTAAAAAACAACAGCTTTGCATGCAGCATCTAAAGAACCTTTGTATTCAGATAAAAAAGTAGCATCTAAACTAGAATAGGTATGCAATTCCAAACATGCCAATACGGTTCTTTCAGCATACTGCTTTTTTACAGCCTTTGTTGTTGCTTTAACTTTACTAGGTGAATGCGCAAAATCTTTAAAAACAACTGTAGAATTCGTTTCTACTATTTTTTCTAAACGCTTGCTTGCGCCACTAAAACTGCCAATAGCCTCATAAAAACCGTCTTCATTTATACCCATATGTTGACAAATCCATTTTGCTCCTGCAAGGTTTTGAAGATTGTGTATTCCAAAAATTTCTAATGGCAAATCTCCCTCTGCAGTTTCTAAAAATGTAATTCCGTTTTCTATAAAATGATTTGGAGTTGCATATGGGTATTTCTTAATATGATTTTCTGAAGACTCAACTACATCTTTTACAATTTCATCTTCCTCGTTATACATCATAATGCCTCCATGAATCATCAAATCTGTAAAAATTTTAAACTGCTCTATATAATTTTCAAATGTTGGAAAAACATTAATATGATCCCAAGCAATTCCACTTAATAAAGCAATATTTGGCTTGTACAAATGAAACTTAGGACGTCTGTCTATGGGAGAACTCAGATATTCGTCCCCCTCTAAAACAATAAAGTCATTTTCTGCTGTTAAATGCACCATGGTTTCAAACCCTTCTAATTGAGCTCCTACCATATAATCTACCTCTTTTTCATGATAATTTAACACATGTAAAATCATAGAAGTTATCGTTGTTTTACCATGAGAACCTCCGATAACAACTCGAGTTTTATCTTTGGATTGTTCATACAAAAACTCAGGATACGAATAAATTTTTAATCCTAATTCTTGGGCTTTTAACAATTCAGGATTGTCTTTTTTTGCATGCATACCAAGGATAATCACTTCTAATTTTGAAGAAATTTTTTCGGGAAACCACCCAAATTTAAGAGGCAATAAACCATACTTTTCTAAACGAGATTTAGAAGGGTTGTGAATTGTATCATCACTTCCAGAAACTTGGTATCCTTTTTGGTGAAGGGCGATTGCTAAGTTGTGCATTGCGCTTCCGCCAATGGCAATAAAATGTATGTTCATCAAAAGAATTTTTAAAAAGGTAAAAATACAAAAGCTTTGTAAAATATGAATTGTCTTTAAAGCTAAACTCACATAAAAAAGAAGGAACTATTTTTCATCCAAAACGACTCTTGTAGGTGTATCTTT
>JAQWOW010000287.1 GCA_029245665.1 Polaribacter sp.
GTTTATTATACTAAATTAAAAAATGAGGTTACAATAGCTGTTTTAGGAAAATCAAAATGGTTAAATGCTGTTCATGTTCAGGGAACAGTAACTCAAATTAACGATTTGTTCTCTAAATTTAACTTTATAGAATCTATAGAATTTGCTAATAAATCTTTGAATACCAATGAAAAATCAAAAGTAAATAATTCACCGTCCGACCATTTCAGTAAGTTTAATGAAGAGCATACTGATTTTAATTATGGAGCTGCTGACAACCAAATTAAAATGTTAAAAGGAGATTATTTACATCAACAAGGATTCACAGGTCAAAATCAAGTAATAGCGATAATTGATGCCGGTTTTCCGAATGTCAATACTCTCTCAGCTTTTGAAAGACTAAGAGATAATAATCAAATTTTAGGAGGTTATAATTTTGCTGATAGAAATGCAAATTATTATACAAGAAATAGCCATGGGACTCATGTTTTATCAACAATTGCAGGGTATATAGAAAATGAATTTGTCGGTACTGCACCAGATGCAAAGTTTTATCTATTTATTTCTGAAATTGCTGAAACAGAAACAGTCTTAGAAGAAACACTTTGGGTAGAAGCTGCAGAAAGAGCAGATAGTTTAGGAGTTGATATGATTAATACATCTCTCGGGTATACCACTTATGACAATCCAAATCATAGTCATTCCTATGCAGATATGGATGGAAATACTACCTTTATTTCAAGAGGAGCAGAAATAGGTGTTTCTAGAGGTATGATTTTAGTAAATTCAGCTGGAAATAGCGGTACGAGTTCTTGGAGGTATGTTGGCGCACCTGCAGACGCATCTTCAGTATTTAGTATTGGAGCTGTTAATGCTGACGAAAATATAGCAAGTTTTAGTTCTTTTGGTCCAACTGCTGATAATAGAATAAAACCAGATGTTTTAGCACAAGGCCAAAATACTACCATTGTTAATTTTTCATCAGGAAGTGTGTCAACTTCAAACGGGACCTCTTTTTCGTCACCAGTTATGGCTGGAGTTATTGCATGTTTTTGGGAAGCTTTTCCAAATAAAACGAATGTTGAAATTATGAATTTAATTCGGAATTATTCAGATAAATATAATAATCCTACAGATCAATATGGGTATGGAATTCCTGACTTTGAAGCTGCATATAATACAGTATTATCTCTTCAAGATTTTGATATTTTTTCTAAAATTAAAATTTCTCCCAATCCAGTGAAAGATTTCTTTTCAATTTCAAAAAACAATATTTTATTAACTGAATATTCTGCTGAAATATTTAATATTTTGGGTCAAAAAGTTATAGAACTCTCAAATTTTTCTTCAAATAAAATAGACATATCCTTTTTAGAGAAAGGCATTTATCTGCTCAAAATTCAAAAAGGAAATCAGCATAAAACAATAAAGTTGATAAAGGAATAATGAAAAACAAAATTACAGGTCTTTTTAAAATAGAGTATCCAATTATTCAAGGAGGTATGATTTGGGTTTCTGGATGGAAATTAGCATCTGCTGTTTCTAATGAAGGGGGTTTAGGCTTAATTGGAGCAGGGTCTATGTATCCAGAAGTCTTAAGAGAACACATTCAGAAATGTAAATTAGCAACGAACAAACCTTTTGGTGTAAATGTACCAATGTTATATTCAGAAATTGAAAAAATTATCGATATTATAGTTGAAGAAAGGGTGAAGATTGTGTTTACGTCTGCTGGAAATCCAAAAACTTGGACTTCTTTTTTAAAAGAAAAAGGCATTACAGTTGTTCATGTTGTTAGTTCGGTAAAATTCGCCCAAAAAGCAGAAATTGCAGGAGTTGATGCTATTGTTTGTGAAGGTTTTGAAGCAGGTGGGCATAATGGCAGAGAAGAAACCACAACCTTTACTTTAATCCCT
>JAQWOW010000100.1 GCA_029245665.1 Polaribacter sp.
TTAAAAAAAGAAGTGCCGACTGCAAAATTGTTCGCAGGAAAGGTAGATTATATGTGATTAATAAACAAAATCCTAGATTTAAACAAAGACAAGGGTAATGGCAAGAATAGCAGGTATTGATATTCCAAAGAATAAAAGAGGAGTTATCGCTTTAACTTATATCTTTGGTATAGGCAGCAGCAGAGCTAAACAAGTATTAGCAGATGCAAAAGTAGACGAGAGTATCAAAGTTCAAGATTGGACTGGTGATCAAATCGCAGCAATTAGAGAACAAGTAGGATCCTTCACAATTGAGGGAGAATTACGTTCTGAGGTACAGTTGAACATCAAACGTTTGATGGATATCGGTTGTCAGAGAGGAATTCGTCACAGACTTGGCCTTCCATTAAGAGGACAAAGAACTAAGAATAACTCACGTACAAGAAAAGGTAAGAGAAAAACCGTAGCTAACAAGAAAAAATAAAGTTAGAGAAGTAATAAAGATCTAATCGTAGTTTATTTACTACAACATTAGAAAACTAAATTACTAAAACTGAATAATTATGGCAAAAGCAAGTTCAAAGAAACGTAAAGTAATAATTGAAGCTACTGGAGAGGCGCATATAACCGCATCTTTCAATAATATCATTATTTCTTTAACAAACAAAAAAGGGGATGTAATTTCATGGTCATCTGCAGGTAAAATGGGTTTTAGAGGTTCTAAAAAGAATACTCCATATGCAGCTCAATTAGCAGCAGAAGATTGTTCAAATGTCGCCAGAGAGGCAGGTCTACGTAAGGTGAAAGTTTATGTAAAAGGACCTGGTAATGGTAGAGAATCTGCTATTAGATCAATCCATAATTCGGGTATAGAAGTAACTGAAATTATCGATGTTACGCCGATTCCTCACAATGGATGTCGTCCACCTAAAAGAAGAAGAGTATAATTAAATATTTTAACTTGATAGGAATTCGATTATCGAAGGATTAGCCTTAATTCATAATCCCTATCTATAACAACAAAGAAATGGCAAGATATACAGGACCAAAAACAAAAATTGCACGTAAGTTTGGCGAAGCAATTTTTGGCGAAGATAAAAATTTTGAAAAAAGAAACTTTCCTCCTGGACAGCACGGGAATGCAAGAAGAAGAGGAAAAAAATCTGAATATGCTACTCAGTTAATGGAGAAGCAAAAAGCAAAATATACCTATGGTATATTAGAACGTCAATTTAGTAACTTGTTTAAGAAAGCGCAATCTGCTTCTGGAATTACTGGCGAAATATTACTGCAACTGTGTGAATCACGTTTAGATAATGTGGTTTACAGAATGGGTGTTTCTAATTCAAGAAGTGGAGCTCGTCAATTAGTTTCTCACAGACATATAACTGTCAATGGAGAAATAGTTAACATTCCGTCTTATAGTTTAAAAGAAGGAGATGTTATTGCTGTAAGAGAAAAATCTAAATCTTTAATAGCTATTGAAAATGCATTAGCCTCTAACAGCAATGTATTTGAATGGTTAACATGGAATTCAGACACAAAAACGGGTACTTTTGTTAAAGTGCCTGAAAGATTACAAATTCCAGAAAATATCAAAGAACAATTAATCGTAGAATTATATTCTAAGTAATAAATTAATCATATTGGAATTTAGCCAAAGGATTTATATGTACATCTTCAGACGTATAGATCGCGCAACTAAATAACAATTAAAACGAAGAAATATGGCAATTTTAAATTTTCAAAAGCCCGATAAAGTGATCATGATTGAATCTACAGATTTTTCTGGAAGATTTGAGTTCAGACCTTTGGAACCAGGTTTTGGTTTAACTGTAGGTAATGCTTTGAGAAGAGTACTTTTATCTTCTTTAGAAGGATTTGCAATTACCTCATTAAGAGTTGAAGGTGTAGAGCACGAGTTCTCTACTGTTCCTGGAATTGTAGAAGATGTTACAGAAATTATTTTAAACTTAAAGCAGGTTCGTTTTAAGAAACAAATAGAGGAAACTGATAGAGAAAGTGTTTCTATATCAGTATCTGGTCAAGAGCAATTTACTGCTGGAGACTTACAGAAATTTATTTCTGGATTCCAAGTATTGAATCCTGATTTAGTAATCTGTAATATGGATAGGTCTGTAAAGTTAAATGCAGAAATTACCATAGAAAAGGGTAGAGGGTTTGTTCCCGCTGAAGAAAATAAAAAAGCTTCTGCACCCATAGGAACTATTTTTACAGATTCTATCTATACGCCAATTAAGAATGTAAAGTATGCAATCGAAAATTTCCGTGTAGAGCAGAAAACAGATTATGAAAAATTAGTTTTCGATATCGATACTGATGGATCAATCAATCCAAAAGATGCATTAACCGAAGCTGCAAAAATATTAATCCATCACTTTATGTTATTCTCTGATGAGCGTATCACATTAGAAGCAGATGAAATTGCACAAACTGAAACATATGATGAGGAATCATTACACATGCGTCAGTTATTAAAAACGAGACTAATCGATATGGATTTATCTGTCAGAGCCTTAAATTGTTTAAAAGCTGCTGAAGTAGATACATTGGGAGATTTAGTTTCTTTTAATAAAAGTGATTTAATGAAGTTTAGAAACTTTGGAAAAAAATCATTAACAGAGCTGGAAGAGTTAGTTATTGTTAAGGGCTTAAGTTTCGGTATGGATTTAACCAAATATAAATTAGATAGAGATTAACTTTTCATATTTTGCTCCTCAAAATGAGTTGATGCAAGATGAAAGTATAAAATAAAGGTCATGAGACACGGAAAAAAACACAACCATTTAGGAAGAACAACTTCGCACAGAAAAGCGATGTTAGCAAATATGACTTGTTCATTAATTGAGCACAAGCGTATTAATACAACTGTCGCAAAAGCAAAAGCGTTGAGAGTTTTTGTAGAACCATTAATTACAAAGTCCAAAACAGATACAACACACAATAGACGTGTTGTATTCAGTTATTTGCGTGACAAATATGCTGTTACAGAATTGTTTAAAGAAATTTCTGTAAAAGTAGCCGATAGACCCGGAGGATATGTTCGTATCATCAAACTAGGAAACCGTCAGGGAGATAACGCTCCTATGGCAATGGTAGAATTAGTAGATTACAATGAAATTTATAACCCTAAAGGTAAAAAAGCTAAGAAATCTACCCGTAGAGGAAGAAGTAAAAAGGCAGACGCTCCACAAGTAGAAGTTGCAGCAACAGAGGATAAATCTGAAGAATAAAAAAATGAATTTTTTTTAAATCATATTAAAGGGATAAACATCAATGTTTATCCCTTTTTTTTTATTTTAGCGTTAATAATAAATTATGAAAAAATTAGTATTGTTTTTACATGTAGTTTCATTTACATTTTGTTATTCACAACAGTCAAGTCAAGAGATTGATTCTAGAAAGAATGTTGTAGGTGATTTAAATGCTTATGCTTCTGGTTTATGGGTTAAACCACCTTTAGAAAATAATGTTAAAGGGTCTCCTTATTTATTTAAGAACTGGAGTAATTTTGCAACGATTTATTCAAGTCAGGGCAAAATGTTTAAAGTTAGGAATATTAATTATGATACAAAAAAAGATAGGTTTGTAGCAAAATTTTCAATAGATTCTATATATGTATTTGATTCTTATTTCTTAAATAAAATAAGAATATATAATAGAATTTTTAAACTTACAAATAACAAGGATGAAACTTCTTATTATGAATTGATAGCTGGAGCAAAAGGAAAACAAATTTTAAAGAAAAGTTATAAAAAAATAAAAAAAGGGGCAAGGGATCCATTTACTAATTTATTGACCCAAAGTCAATACATTCTGATTGAAAAATATTATTTTAATTCAAAAGAAGGTTTAAAGGAAATTAAATTAAAAAAGAAATCTTTTTTAAAATTATTTAAACAAGATTCTCATGTCGCAAAAAAAATTATCTCACAAAATAATTTATCGATAAAAAAAGATTCAGACCTCGTGAAATTTTTTAAAATCTATAAAAACACGAGCTCAAATAATAAATAACAGTCTTTTTTACATCATTTAACAGAAAACAAATAGCAAAAATAACACAACAACTATCAATGAAATATCAAACACGCAAAAAGGCTTTAGTTTTATTAGCAGATGGAACAATTTTTTACGGAAAATCTATTGGAATAGCGGGAACCTCTACTGGAGAAATCTGTTTTAATACAGGGATGACAGGTTATCAAGAAATATTTACAGATCCGTCTTATTTTGGTCAATTAATGGTCACAACCAATGCTCATATTGGTAATTATGGGGTGAATCATAATGAAGTAGAATCAGAAGGAATAAAAATTTCAGGGTTAATTTGT
>JAQWOW010000294.1 GCA_029245665.1 Polaribacter sp.
ATTGGAAAGGAATTTTTTCATGGATTTCAGGCGTTATATTAATGATAAGTATGACTTCTCAAATAAAAAACATCATAGGAATTATCAGTGCTGCTATCGCATACTATATTCTTCAAAAAATCAATAAAGACCTATGAAAAAAATTAAAGGAGAGGTAGAATCTCTTTCAATTACCAGTACTTTCCTTAAAAATCTTACTTGATCAAGAAATAAAAATAGCAGAGCGAATAGAAAAGATTTGGTAGACCTCAACTAAATCTAAAAGCTATTTTAAATATTCCTCAAAGGTACCATCTGCATAAAAAACTACAATTCTTTCTATTTTTTTTCCATCATTAGATGTTGAATCAAATAATGGTGGAGTAGAGGCGGACGTATTTTCAGTATTTTTAGGAAAACTCCCATTTCCATGAAGCAACCAATATATGTCAACATCGCTAAATTCCGAAGTCACTTTTAAAATAAAATCCAAACTTGGTTTGTTTCTTCCTGAAAGAATATGAGAAATACTAGAGCGTTGAACCCCTATTTTATCTGCAAACATAGAAGCAGTTATTTGATGGTAATCCATTACTTTTTTTAGTCTTGAAGTAAATTTTAAAGTGTTTACCATTGTAATGTGTTTGTTTTGTACAAATGTAAATAATCTAAAAATAACATCAAAGAATAAGTATATATAATAGGTAAATAAAATAAAAAAAATTAAACTATTACTTTGGTTTTGTATTATAAAATGCTGATTAACATATATTTAATAAATAATATTTATTTGGCAAATTTAGATGATTGATACGGGTATTGTTTTTTTTGTAAATAGTTTACAAAAGTAATATTTAAGTCCGTTTTAAATGTTTACAAATGTGAAATAACGCAATTTTACAATTGTAATTTTTTTAGTTTGATACCATTTACAAATGGTGTAATTTTGAAAAATAAATATTACAGGAAATAATGAATTCTTTATCCATCAAATTTTTACAAAGTATTTACGAAGCGCAGAAAGAAAATGCTTTGTTTGGTAAGTGGGTTACTTTTGAAGACCTCGAAACACTATTTTCTAAACATGAATCTAAATTTCTTGTTTCTCAAGTTGGTACATCAGAAGAAAATAGGCCAATCATGCAATTAAAAATTGGAAATGGTACTAAAAGAATATTGTTATGGTCTCAAATGCACGGAAATGAAAGTACAGGCACAAAAGCATTATTTGATTTTTTAAACTGTATAACACATACTTCAGATGCTATTATTACTAAGATATTAGAAGAATGCACATTGGTTTTAATACCCATGCTAAATCCGGATGGTTCTCAAGCATATACAAGAGTGAATGCAAATAATATAGATCTAAATAGAGATGCTGTCAATAGGGTTGCCAAAGAAAGCAAGATTTTACGAGCAGTTTTAGAAGAATTCAATCCACAGTTTTGTTTTAACCTTCATGATCAAAGAACTATTTTTGGTGTAGAAGGTACCAAAAACCCTGCTACCATATCATTTTTAGCTCCTTCCGAAGAAGTTACTAGAGCAATTACAAAAGGAAGAATAGAAACGATGGATGTTATTGTAAGTATGAATTCAATGCTTCAAAAAGTCATTCCAAATTACGTAGGTAGATATACAGATGAGTTTTATCCAACTGCAACTGGAGATAATTTTCAAAAATTAGGATACAACACAATATTAATTGAATCAGGTCATTATCCTAATGATTATAATAGAGAAGAATCTAGAAAATATACTTTTTTTTCAATTTTTCAAGGAATCCATCATATTGCAAATGAAAATACATATACTAACTACGAACGGTATTTTGACATTCCTAACAACGACAAAATTTTCTACGATGTTATTCACAGATATGCCAACCCATCAAATGATGTATCTTTTCAATATGAAGATAAAATTATAGACGGAAAACTTGTTTCAAAATTAAACAAAGTAGATGAAAATAGTTTAATTTCTAAGATTGGACACTCCGAAATCGTTTTCGAAGTTAAAAATATTTAAACATTTAGTAACTTTATTATGATTTAATTAAATTAAATTCATAAATTTGCTTTATTATCTATATAATACGCAAAAAATGAAAAAATTTATATTAGACGAAATTGACCATCAAATTTTAGACATTTTAATTGAAAATGCAAGAACACCTTTTACTGATATTGCAAAAAAATTATTAGTATCAGCAGGAACAATTCATGTGCGAGTTAAAAAAATGGAAGACGAAGGTATTATTCAGGGTTCTACGCTTACCTTGAATTACGAGAAAATGGGGTATTCTTTCATAGCCCATGTTGGAATTTATTTAGAAAAAACTTCAATGACTCAGAATGTAATTTCTGATTTAAGACAAATTCCTAACGTTACTGTAGCATACGTTACAGCAGGTAAATATAATATTTTTTGTAAAGTAAGAGCGAAAGGAACCAATGATGCCAAAGATATTATTTACAGAATTGACGATATTCCTGGAGTAAATAGAACAGAAACAATGATTGCTTTAGAGGAAAGCATCAATGATAAAAAAAGAATGATGCACGCAATTTTCAAAGAATTATAAAATAAATTACTTTACACTTAAAAAATCCTTATCAGTAAAATGATAAGGATTTTTTTTATGGATTCTATATCTTTATGAGTATGTTTGTTTATATAATTATGAAATATATAATGTATGTCTTTTAAAATTAAATTTTTAAAAAAATCGACTCGCAACGAAACGTTATTAGACTTATATATTAATATGTTAAAACCTCGTTTAATCGAGGAAAAAATGCTCATTCTCCTAAGACAAGGAAAAATATCCAAATGGTTTTCTGGTATTGGACAAGAAGCAATTTCAGTAGGGGTTACATCTGCTTTAGAAAATGATGAGTATATTCTACCAATGCA
>JAQWOW010000002.1 GCA_029245665.1 Polaribacter sp.
AAAGGAGCACAGCAACCAGGCATGACAGGTCAAGTTAAAGAAGATGTATTAAGTAGAATTGGGGAATTGGGTGTTTTTGTGAAAGATGGAAAAATTATTTTTAATCCGAGGTTATTACGAGTGACTGAGTTTGTAAAGACCCTCAAAATGTTCAATTATCAAACAATAAATAAAGAAGAAAAGTCAATTAATTTAAAAGAAGGATCGCTTTGCTTTACCTATTGTCAAGTTCCAATTGTCTACAAAAACACGAATAATGAAAGTATAAAGGTTTTTTTTACAGACAATAGTGAACAAGAAGTAAAAGATTTATTTCTTGATAAAAATGTTTCAAAAATGATTTTTGAACGAACAGGAAGGGTAGATAGAATTGAAGTTTCATTAAAAAAATAAGTTGTATTAGTGGTTGTTCGTTTTCAAAAATATCAATTTCTTATTCCTTTATTGTTTTTAGCTTTTAGTTGTAAAAAAGCTTTAGACACTGAAGCGATTACTGAATTTATTATTGAAAAAAAAGTTGATTCTCTTTTAAACTTAATGACTTTAGAAGAGAAAATAGGACAAATGTCTCAGGTAAGACATTTTTCTGATATTTCTGAAAACGATATTGCCACTAAATTTATTGGTTCAATTATTCATACGCAAGGAGTCAGCCCTGGTGGCACAGCAAAAGAATGGCAACAAAAATTTAGTAGCTTACAAAAGAAGGCTCTTTCTACACGATTAGGAATTCCTTTGTTGTTCGGTGTAGACGCTATTCATGGTCAAAATACTTTTAACGGAGCAACTATTTTCCCTCATAACATAGGTTTAGGGGCTTCTGCAAACTCAAAATTAATTGAAGAAGTTGCAGCAATAACAGCAATTGAATCTCAAGCAACAGGTTTCAACTGGGTATTTTCTCCTTGTATTGCAATTCCATATAATGAAAAATGGGGAAGGGTTTTTGAAGCTTTTTCAGAAAGTACAAAATTAACATCTATTTTAACCAAGGCAGCAATTAGAGGCTATCAAGGAGAGCTTTCAGATTCTAAAACAGTGATGGCAACTGCCAAGCATTTTATTGGAGATGGTGCAACAGAATATGGAGTAGAGGGCGGAGAAACTTCGCTTTCAAAACTCGAAATTAATCAAAGATTATTGCCTCCTTATCGAGTTGCTGTTCGTGAAAAAGTAGGTGCAGTTATGGCTTCTTTTAATACAATGAAAGGCAAAGCTATGCACGCAAATAAAGCCTTTATAACAGATAGTTTAAAACATAAAATGAAGTTCGACGGTATTGTCGTTTCAGATTGGAAAGGGTATTCTAAATTTGGAAAAAATAATATAATTAATGCTGGTATAGACATGGTAATGGCAGTGGATGGTGATTTAGATTTTTTTCAGAATGAGTTGAACAAGGCTGTTAAAACTAATTTGGTGTCCAAAGCTAGAATTAATGATGCTGTTAGAAGAATTTTACGTCAAAAGTATAGATTGGGTTTGTTTAAAAATCCGTTTCCAGATTCAACCCTTGTTTCAATAGTAGGATCTAAAGAGCACAGAAATAAAGCAAAACAAGCTGTAAGAGAATCTTTAGTCTTATTAAAAAATGCCAATTCTATTCTACCTATCAGCAAGAATATACCAAAAATTGTAGTTGTTGGTGAACATGCAAATAATCCAGGTTTACAATCTGGTGGTTGGACTATCAATTGGCAAGGATCTTTGGATAATTATAAAGGAGCAACGACCATTTTAGAAGGGATTAAAACGAACTATAATGGAACTCTTGTTTATGATAAAAATGCCACAGCCAATCACTTTGATGCAGATGTTGCTATCATAGTTGTTGGTGAAACACCCTATGCTGAATTTTTTGGAGACATCGGTCATGAATCAAAT
>JAQWOW010000016.1 GCA_029245665.1 Polaribacter sp.
TTCAGACTTCTTTTGAAGAGCTTTTATTTAGAGGATATTTTATGCAAGGTTTGGGGATTTTAGTTAAAAACAGGTGGTTTCCATTACTACTAACCTCTGTTTGTTTTGGTTTACTTCATGGAGCGAATCCAGAAGTTGAGAAATTAGGGCCTGTTTCTATGGTTTTCTACATTGGTACAGGTTTCTTTTACGGCATAACTACATTAATGGATGAAGGAACAGAGCTTACTCTTGGTTTACATGCTGTTAATAACATTATAGCTGCTTTTTTTGTCACTACAAATTGGACAGTTTTTCAGACTGATGCGCTTTATGTTGATATTTCAGAGCCCTCTGTAGGATGGGAAATGTTTTTTCCTGTATTGGTCTTGTACCCTTTACTCTTAATTCTTTTCTCAAAAAAATATGGATGGAATAATTGGCTAGAGAAGCTGACTGGGAAGATTCATCAAGCCGATACTGTTGATGAAAATGATAGAATTTTAAAAAAATGAACCGATACCATTTTCACAAAAATTTTAAATTAAATGGAATTTCATTCTCTTCGAATGCAGAATTACTAATTTATGCCCAAGAATTATCTTTTGAAATTCACCTTTTTTTACAAAGTTGGTTTTCTAATGATGATTTTATTATTGTAGAAACTTCAGGTTCTACCGGGGTTCCTAAAGAAATTAAATTGCTAAAAAAGCACATGGTAAATTCTGCTTGTGCTACAGGAGATTATTTTGATTTAAAAGAAAACACTTCTGCATTATTATGTTTGTCGGTAAACTATATTGCAGGTAAAATGATGTTCATTAGAGCATTGAGTTTAGGTTGGCACTTAGATGTTGTTCATCCAGATATACATCCTTTAAAAGACCTTAAAAAAAAGTATGATTTTTCGGCAATGGTCCCATTACAAGTAGAACATTCAATTAATTCTTTGAACTTAATAAAGACTTTAATTGTTGGAGGAGGGGTTGTTTCACCAAATTTACAGCAGAAAATTCAACATTCTTGTTGTGTTGTTTTTGCTACTTATGGAATGACTGAAACAATAACTCATATTGCCGTTAAAAAGTTAAACAATTTTAAAAAAATAAATTCTAGTCATGTAGAAAATTCTTACTATAAAATTTTGCCAAACATAGAAATTTATAAAGATATAAGGGATTGTTTAGTGATTAATGCACCAAAAGTTTCGAATAAAATTATTTTTACGAATGATATTGTTTCTTTAATTTCAGAAACCCAATTTCAGTGGATGGGTCGGTTTGATACTGTAATAAATTCTGGAGGAGTAAAACTACATCCAGAGAAAATAGAAGAAAAATTAGCAAAAATTATAGCATCTCGTTTTTTTGTTGCTGGAATTTCTGATTCTAAATTAGGTAAAAAACTGATTTTAGTCATTGAAGGAAACCCTCAGGAGATAAATACTATGAATGTAAGTTTGTCTAAATTTGAAATTCCTAAAGAAATTTATTTTGTAGATAAATTTGTAGAGACTAAAACTAGAAAAATACAACGAACTAAGACACTAAATTTGATTCGTTTTTAATCCATTTCTATTTCAGAGTTTATATAATTAGTAACCGTTTATTTTAAAATTTATTATAAAATAAGCTTTTAATAATTCCATCTGAAAGACCTATTTTAGGGACATATATTTTTCTAGCACCACTCCATTTCATGGCAGATAAATAAATTTTTGTTGCAGGTATAATTACATCTGCTCTGTCAGGGTTTAGGCTAAGTTCAGACACTCTTTCATCAAATGACATTTGTTTTAAAAACTGGTATTGTGCATTCAAATAGATATATGAAATAGGTTTGCCTTCAGTTCTACCAGACATTTTAAATAATTTATTTATGTTACCCCCAGAACCTATTAATGACACTTTTTTTAAATCAGATGTATTTTTCTTAATCCATTTTTCTACATTGGAAAAAATCTCCTTGTTTGTAGACTTTTTATTCTTTAGTAAACGTACAGTACCTATTTTAAAAGATTTAGAAGTAATTATTTTTCCTCGAGTAAACACCGTAATTTCTGTACTACCACCACCAACATCAACATACAAATAAGTATGGTTTCCCTCTATTAATTGATTTAAGTCTGTAGAAGAAATAATAGCGGCTTCCTCTTTTCCTCCAATAATATCGACTTTAACGCCTGTCTGAATCTTTATTTTTTCTACAATTTCGCTTCCGTTTTTAGCTTCTCTCATTGCAGAAGTTGCACACGCTTTATATGTTTTAACTCCATGTACGTTCATTAATAACTTAAAAGCCTCTATGGCATCAATCATTCTTCTGACGTTTTGCTCGCTAATAATTCCACTGGTAAAAGCATCTGCTCCCAAACGAATTGGGACACGAACTAATGAGGATTTTTTAAACTGGGGCTCTTTGTCGTCAGAGACAATGACATTAGATATAAGGAGTCTAATAGCATTTGAACCAATGTCGATAGCACCGTATTTTTTAATTTCTAACAAACTATTCTATTTATGATTTTTAGGAAATTCTACCATGAAAGTTTTCCCTTTTTTAATGTTTTTCCAATGCTTTTCATCGAATTGAATACCTATAATACCACAGGTAGTTACATGAGATATAGGTTTACTACCAAACTTATTTACAAAAGTGTTGATCCCATGATCGTGACTAAAAATAATTGCTGAGTTAAAACTGTCATCTAATGCATTTACTGTCTTTACTAAATAACCGTCACTAAAGCTGTATAGCTGTTTTTTTATTTTAAGGTTCGATAAAGGATATTGAAAATTTTCACAAAAAATAACTGATGTATGAAGCGCTCTGTTTGCACTACTAGAAACAAAAACATCTGGTCGATTAATTTTTTTAAACAAGAATTTAGACATTAAATGCGCATCTTTTATCCCCCGTTTTTTTAAAGGTCTGTCTATGTCTTTTATCCCAGAATATTCCCAAGAAGATTTTGCATGTCTAACGATATATAAAGTTTTCATCCAATTTTAATTGTTCAATCGTAAATATAAAAATTTATGGCGCTAATCTTTCTATTTTCCAAGAAAAATCTTGTTCTAAAGAATATCTAATTCTGTCATGCATTCTGTTAGGCCTTCCTTGCCAAAACTCAATAGAAATGGGGGTTACAATATATCCTCCCCAATGTTTAGGTCTGAAAATTTCAGTTCCATTAAATTTTTTTTCAAAATTTTCTAAATTAGCACTTAATTCTTCTCTTGACGCTACTACAGAGCTTTGATTTGATGCCCAAGCACCTAATTTACTTCCTTCAGGTCTCGATTTAAAATAATCATCAGAGAACTCTTCAGGAAGAAATTCTGCTTTTCCTTTGATGATAATTTGTTGTTCTAAAGCTGGCCAAAAGAAAGACAAACAAATATGATTGTTAGCCGCAATAGCTTTTCCTTTTTCTGATGCATAGTTTGTATAAAAAATAAAACCATCTTCAGTGTATCTTTTCAATAAAACAACTCTACTCTTAGGGTATCCGTCTTTTCCAATGGTAGAAATTGTCATCGCATTTGTTTCCTCGACACTGTTAGATTCATCAGCGTTTTTAAACCAATGTTTAAACAATTCTAATGGGTTTTTTGGGCAATTACTTTCTAAAAGTTCTTGCTTTTCATAAGATTTTCGGTAATTACTTAAGTCTTTTGACATTTCTTTGGTTGATATATCTATAATTCCTATTGAATTTCTAATTTTCTATAGGAACAGTGATATCGCACAAGTGATACATACTTTTTAGTACGAAACAAAACCCCTATTTTTGTTGTTGTTGTTGTTGTAACAAATATAATCCAATAAAAGTAAAAAAACCATTTAAAACCAATACAAAAAAACCAAAATCGAAGCCTAATTTTTCTTTGGAATAATGGCTAATTACAAAAGTAAGAATTGGCGCTGTTAAGCAAATAATAGGTACTATTTTATCGTTTACACTGTGTTTGGTAAACATTCCAAAAGCATACAGACCCAATAAGGGGCCATAGGTGTATCCTGCAAATGTGAATATTTTTGCGATGATACTTACATCTGCAATAAAGTATTTAAAGATAAGTATGGTTGCAATCAATACAAAAGAGAAAATAATATGAATTTTTTTTCTAATTTTTTCTTGCTTTTCGGTGTCCTTGTTTTTGTCTATTTCTAGAATATCAATACTAAAAGAGGTCGTTAAAGAGGTCAATGCGGAATCTGCACTTGAATAGGCAGCAGCAATCAACCCTAATAAGAAGAATAATGCTGTGGCTATCCCTAAACTTCCTTGAGTTGCAATGATTGGAAATAGTTCGTCTTTATGAGCATCAATGCCATTTTGTTGCGCATAGTCAGTCAATAAAACACCTAAAGCTAAAAAGAAAAAGTTTACTATTACCAAAACAATGGTAAACCAAAACATGTTTTTTTGAGCGTCCTTTAAGTTTCTACATGTTAAGTTTTTTTGCATCATATCTTGGTCTAAACCAGTCATTACAATGGCAATAAAAGCACCTGCTAAAAATTGTTTCCAAAAATAATTATTCGCATTTATATCTTCAAAATAGAAAATTTTTGAAAATTCACTATCAACAATATAAGAAAATAAATTATTGATTTGCATTTCATTAGAAATTGTGTAGATACAAATTCCAACAGCTATTAACATAAAAAATGTTTGTAGGGTATCTGTCCAAACGATCGTTTTAATACCTCCTTTAAATGTATACAACCAGATTAATAGTATAGTAATGAATACTGTTAACCAGAAGGGAATTTCATATGCGTCAAAGACGATTATTTGCAATACATTTGCAACTAGAAACAACCTAAAAGCAGCTCCAATTGTTCTAGAAAGCAAGAAGAAGCTTGCACCAGTTTTGTAGGAGTATTCACCAAACCTGTTTTGTAAATAGGTGTAAATTGAGGTTAAATTCAGCTTATAATAAAGTGGAAGTAGCACTAAG
>JAQWOW010000021.1 GCA_029245665.1 Polaribacter sp.
ACAGCTACTTTTTCTTGTGGTAAACCAACAATTCTTAATGAAGAATTATTTATTTTATAGATAGCTGTTTTGTCTAGGAGAGCTTTAGAACTATTTAAAGTATTTTGTGAAGTATGCAAATAAAAACGTCCAACTTCGTTCACAGAACTTGTTTTAATAATTTTATACTTCCCTTTGGGGTTGTCTAATCGTGTAAAAGTATTTTCTTGCCTATCTTCTAAAAACACTTTTATATCTTCCGGTAAGTTAGAAATTTCACTAGTAAATGTAATTTCTCTACCTGCTTCTGTTTGAATACCAATAGGGACTACTAGCGTTTCAAAATCTTTGTTTGGTAGCGACTGTATTTGATATTTTTTACCTTCATTATTAGAAAGTAAGTGAGTATATATACCAAACGTGTTCGGAATACCTCCAAAAGCTTTTCCGTCATGACCATTGTCAAAACCAGTTGTTGCATTATTTACATAATAAATCTTTGCATATCTATTATTAGTTCCATCTGATATCTGTAATTTAACTTCTGTTTTTGTTGATTTTTGAAAAGTATCTGCGTTATTCAATTGATTTGCATGTGAAAAATTTAGATTAGTATCACTATTTGCTTGTACAAAGAACCCTTGACTTGGAGAAACAATAAAGTCATCAGTAGTTACTTTAGCATCATAATTATTTGTAGCTGAATTCCATAACCAAATAGTTTCTGAAATCAAAAAACCTGTATTGTTGGTTAAAAAAGAACTGCTATTTATATATGCTGGATATGGGTTTCCTATTAAATTATATCCATTACCAGTAGAAATTACTGAAACAGACACATCTGATGTATTGATAGATCCGTTAAATGTTACACTTCCGGAAGTAGTACCTCGTTTTATAGAATACCCAATCCCTGAAGTAAAAAGACTTGAATCTGTTCCTGCTTGATAATAAGTCCAATCGTCTGTTTGGGTATTGTAGGTTCCAATTCCTCTATTACTCCCTGCTCCCAAAATAATATCATTTGTTGCAATCCATGAATCATCATAGGTTTCTCCAACAGTAGGTGAAGCAACCAAATACCAACCACTAGCATTGTCAGCTGAATATGCGATTGTTCTGTTGTATGAGATATTTCCTGTTGAAGCTCCGTTAACAATTAAAGATCCTCCATTCTCAATTGATAAAGAAGCGGTAGTCTCTACTGTTAAATTATTAACCAAGGCATCAGTTGTTTCACTAACAACTGGATAGTTGCTTAGGCCTGAAGGAATAAATGCATGTGAAGAACTTACAGGTACACCTAAATCCCAATTGCTATTCGTTGCCCAATCGGTATTTGTAGTTCCTAACCATGAAGTTTTAGTGTCTTCAATAGCTGTTTCAAACTCATCAAAAAAGTAAGTGCCTTGAAATTCTCCAACTAATACTTGCAGCTGTATTGATGTCGTTTGGTTTGCAACAAAATATTCAAATTCAAAAGGAGTTTCAGCATAGGTGTTTGTTATGTTAAATGGAGGAGAAGGAACAAAAGAATTAGTGCCATTTACCACCGCTTTTATTCTCAACTTAAATGATTGTCCATTTGCATTTAACGATTTGGCATGTACTTTAAAAGTTATTTTTTTATCAGTAAGGTCTTCTGTGTATACTACATTACTTAATACAACCTTGTTGTATACATCTGCTGAAGAGACTACGATTTTTGCACCAGCCTCCCCATTTTTTGAATCTGTTGTAGCATCGCTAAAAGTTGCAGCAGCACTTCCTGAAACTCTAAAACTCCAATCAGTGTTATAACCACACTCAAAAGTTGGATTGCGTATCAATGTATTTTCTGTTGGTCCATAGCAAACAGGCCATGTACCAGATTCAAATAAGGCATCTTTCACATCTTCTACCCAAGTAGAAGTATCGATAATCGTACTTGTATTTGTGTTTTTTGGATCATAACTATTTACAGAAAAATTAGCAATATTATAATTTAAAGTAGCAGGGCTGTCTGATCTCATATGTATGGTTTTATTCGATTTAGGACCCGAATCCCAAGCGGCAAAAGAAAACCCTCTGTTAATTGCTTGTTCTGCAATATATCTGTGGTATTCTACACGTGAAGCATTCTCCGGACCACCATCAGCAAAACCTGTACTATTCCCCGAAATTGTATTTAGATCTCCCGAACT
>JAQWOW010000030.1 GCA_029245665.1 Polaribacter sp.
GGTAAAACAGCGAATAAGTCTATTGAAGACCTTAAGCAATTAAAAGCAGCTGGAAATCCATTTTTCTTAGCTGTTGGTTTTGTAAAACCTCATTTACCTTTTAATGCACCAAAAAAATATTGGGATTTATATGACCCTAAAAATATTGAACTTCCAGAAAATTTCAAGTTTCCAAAAGATGCACCAAATACAGCACGCCATTCCTGGGGAGAATTACGATACTACAAAGACATTCCTAAAAAAGGGCAAGTAACTGATAAGATCGCTAAAAAATTAATTCATGGCTATTATGCTTCCGTAAGTTATGTTGATGCCCAAATTGGTAGACTTTTAAATGAGTTAGATACTTTAAATTTGAGAGAAAATACTGTGATTATTTTAGTGGGAGATCATGGCTGGAGTTTAATGGAACATGGCTTGTGGGTAAAACATAGTAATTTTGAAGTTGCGCTGCAAGTTCCTTTAATTGTAAATGCACCTGGTATCCAAAAAAATAAACGGACAAACTCAATCGCAGAGTTGGTAGATATTTACCCATCAATTTGTGACCTGATTAATGTACCGAAACCAAAACATTTGGAGGGAGAATCTTTTGTAAATGCACTTCACAATCCAAGCAAAATATTTAAAAATACCGCATTTGCTCGCTATCAAAAAGGAGAAACTTTAATTGCCGACAACTATTTTTATACCGAATGGCAAAGAAATAACAAAACCATATCTAAAATGTTATACGACCATAACATTGATCCAAACGAAAATAGAAATTTAGCAATCGAAAACCGTTACAAAACTATTGTAGATAGTTTAAGTCATATTTTAAATAAAAAAATCAACCCATGAAAAATAACACACTCAATTCCATAAGTATTTTAATTAGCTGTATCATTTTGTTTACCTCTTGTAACTCAAGCAAAACAAAACCTACCAAAAAGCCAAATATTATATACATAATGGCTGATGATTTAACCACACAAGCCATCAGTGCTTATGGAGGTATTTATAAAGATATTGCACCAACCCCAAATATAGATAGAGTCGCAAAAGAAGGGATGCTATTTCAAGATGTATTGGTTACAAACGCAATTTGTGGACCGAGTAGAGCTGCTATATTAACCGGCAATTATAGCAACTTAAATGGATACTACAAAAATGAAAGTGGTGGAAAATTTGATGCTTCACAATGGACATTCCCCCAAGAATTTCAAAAGAACGGCTATAAGACAAGTCTGTTTGGAAAGTGGCACTTAGGAACAGAACCTGTTGGTTTTGACACCTTTAAATATCATGATTCAGCCGGACAGCAAGGACACTATTGGAACCCTGTTTTTAATGATAATGGAATAAAGGGTAAAGAAAAAGGCTACGCTACAAATTTAAGTACTGATTTTGCATTGACTTGGTTAGATTCTACAACAACTTCAGAAACACCTTTTTTAATGGTCTTGCAATACAAGGCCCCACACAGGCCTTGGGAACCAGATATAAAATATGAGGAACTTTGGGAAGATATCGAGATGCCTTATCCAACTACTTTTAATGACGATTATCAGGGACGAGAGCTGACAGCTGGAGATACTGAAATGACCATGGAGTATTTTAGCAGAAGAGATATGAAGTTAAAACGTCCTAAAGGTCTAAAAAAAGGTAAAGAAAGTATTAAATGGGATTTCTATGGCGCTAAATCTGGGGAAATTGTTCAGCCAGAAGGAATGTCAGATGAAGAAGGAAGAAAATGGCGATACCAAAACTATATCAAAGATTATCTAGCCTGTGTAAAATCAGTAGACGACAATATTGGACGTGTTTTAAATTATTTAAAAGAAAATAACCTAGAAGAAAATACCATCATAGTAGGAACCTCAGACCAAGGTTTTTATTTAGGAGATCATGGATTTTTTGATAAACGTTTTATTTATGAGGAGTCTTTAAGAATGCCTTTTATGGTAAAATACCCTGAAAAAGTAAAAGCAGGAAGTGTCAATGAAGATATTATCACCAATATCGATTTTGCTCCTACCCTATTAGAATTAGCAGGAATTTCGACGGATCAAAAAATGCAAGGAACTAGTTTTGCTGCCAATTTAGAGGGAAAAACTCCCAAAGATTGGCAAGATGCTATGTATTATCATTATTATGAATTC
>JAQWOW010000031.1 GCA_029245665.1 Polaribacter sp.
TACTCGGGAACAGACGAAGAATTTGAACAAGAAATTAAAGACTATATAACCAATGTACTTCTGAGATATAAGGGAAAAGTCACCTCTTGGGATGTAATTAACGAAGGTGTAAACAATAGTGGTGGAACATTAAGAAATACTATTTTTAGACAGAGAATGGGTGATGATTATATGGCTAAATGTTTACAATTTGCAAGAGATGCAGATCCAAATATAATGCTCTTTTACAATGATTATGGAATGTGTACCAATATTTCAAAACAAAATAAAGTTTTTGATTTAGTTGCAGATTGGAAAAATAGAAATATACCAATCGATGGCATAGGATATCAAATGCATATTTCATATTTAAAACCAATAAGACAACAAATTCAAACAGCTACAGATAGAGCAATTGCAAGTGATTTATTATTACATTATTCTGAGTTAGATATTCGAACGAATCCAAATAAAGACATAACAGTTCTTACTGAAGAAAGGGCTATTGCACAAAAACTAAAATACAAAGAGGTGGTTCAAATTTACAATGCTATTCCAACTAAAAATCAATATGCTTTGACAATCTGGGGGATGAAAGATGATGATTCTTGGTTGTTACCTCATCATAATAATGATAATGAATGGCCACTCTTATATGATAAAAGCTTTGATTTTAAAAAAGCACATACCGGATTTTTAGAAGGATTAAATTAAATTTATTAGAAATAATACTATCAAATGAAAAAATACTTATTTAAAATAATACTGTTTGTATCTCTTTTTGAAATATCTGCTCAAAAAAACAAACCAAATATTCTATTTATAGCTATTGATGATTTAAAGCCAACAATTGGTGCTTATAACGATACACTTGCAATAACTCCTCATATGGATGCAATTGCTAAAAATGGAACAACATTCTTAAACAATCATACCCAACAGGCAATTTGCGGACCCTCAAGAGCGAGTCTTCTCACTGGAAAAAGACCTGACTATACAAAGGTTTGGAATTTAAAGACGAAGATGCGAGATGTAAATCCAGATATTTTAACCATCCCTCAATATTTTAAACAAAATGGCTATGAAACTATCGGAGTAGGTAAAATTTATGATCCTAGATGTGTTGACAGTTTCAGAGACAACCCATCCTGGAGTATTCCTCACATTAAAGAAAAAGACCTTGAATATCCAAGCGGATATAATGAGCCAGCATTAGGATTCTACCAAAATGAAGAAAATTTAAAGACTATAAGTAGTCTAAGAAACCAGGCAAAAAGAGAAAACATAGAAAATCATAAAATCTATAAATATATTAGAGATCGCTACAAACCTCCCTATGAAAATGGGAATGTCCCAGACGGAGCATACGTTGATGGTGCAATTGCAAATAAAAGCTTAGAGCTGCTAGATAAAATGGACGAATCTAAACCCTTCTTTTTAGCAGTTGGCTTTAAGCGACCTCATTTGCCTTTTGTAGCTCCAAAAAAGTATTGGGAACTCTACGATGAAAATAAAATTGAATTAGCTCCATATCAAAAAAAATCTAAAAATGCAGTTGACATTGCCTATCATAAAGCTGGCGAATTACAAAGCTATAAAACACCAGAAATTAGTTATAAAATGAATAAAGAAGGTCTACTAGAATTAGACCCAAAACTTCAAAAAAAATTAATTCATGGATATTAT
>JAQWOW010000039.1 GCA_029245665.1 Polaribacter sp.
TGACGGAGACTCTGCTTATATTCCTTTTTCGACATTTAAAAAAGTTTACAATACTGCCGATAATATAGATTGGATGATGATTACGGCAAATAATGGAATAGATATTGAACAAATGGAAAAAGACATTCTTTTAACATTAAAAAGTTTGCACAAAGTTCATCCAGAGGACAATAGGGCTTTTGGTAGTATAAATCTCGGTAAAGAAATTGGTCGGTTATTAGGGTTTTTAACAGGAATGCAATTTCTAACATGGTTTATAGGTATTGCAACATTAGTTGCTGGTGTTTTTGCAATTGGAAACATCTTGTTAATTACAGTGAAAGAACGTACAAATGAAATAGGAATTAGAAGAGCTTTGGGTGCAACACCTAAAAGTATTAGACAACAAATTATGTTAGAAGCTGTTTTTTTAACAACAATTGCAGGAATGATGGGAATTATTTTTGGAGGATTAGTGTTGATATTTGTTGATTTTATATGGGGTAGTGGAGAAGATGCAAAATTAGTAAATCCAACAGTAAACATTTCAATTATTGTCGCCGCTTTTACAACATTAATAATACTAGGAACACTTATTGGTTTAATCCCAGCGCACATGGCAACAATAGTAAAACCAATAGAAGCACTTAGAGAAGAATAAACAATTAAAAATTATGAGCAACAGAGCAAAATTTATTTTAGGAATTATTGTAATATTATTTGCAGCAGCCATGATATGGTTTGGCATGAAAAATAAAAAAAATAGCATTCTTTATGAAACGGAAAGTCCATTTAAAACCACAATTATAAAGAAAACTGTCGCAACCGGTAAAATTACGCCTCAAGAAGAAATTGAAATAAAACCACAAATAACAGGTATTATAGATAAGATTTTATTGCGTGAGGGTGCAAAAGTTAACAAAGGTGATTTAATTGCTACTGTCAGAGTTGTTCCAAATGAACAATCTTTAATCAGTGCAAAGGGAAGAGTTGATAATGTAACCTTACGAGTGAACAATGCTAAGGTCTCATATAATAGAAACAAGCAATTGTTTGAAAGAGGTGTAATTGCTAAATCTGCTTATGAAACAGTAGAGTTAACTTATAATCAAGCAAAACAAGATTTAAAAAACGCCCAAAATGACTATCAAATTATTAAAAAAGGTTTTTCAGGATCTGGTGCTTCGGCTAATACCAATATTATTGCTCAAATGTCAGGGACTATATTAGAAATACCAGTTAAGGAAGGAGATCAAGTCATTCAATCAAATAATTTTAATGCAGGAACTACAATTGCATCAATTGCAGATATGAGTAAAATGATTTTTGAAGGAAAAGTAGATGAATCTGAAGTAAGTAAATTAATCGAAGGGAGTGTGATTGAAATTTCTATAGGAGCAATTGAAGAAGTGAAATTTCCTGCCAAATTAAATTTTATTGCACCTAAAGGAACCGAAGAAGGGGGAGCAGTTCAATTTAAAATAAAAGCAGATGTAATTTTAGATGATAACTATTTTATCAGAGCAGGTTACAGTGCCAATGCAGATATCGTTTTAGAAAAAAAAGATAGCATATTATCTATAAAAGAAGCATTGTTAAAGTTTGATAGAAAGACAGAAGAGCCATATGTAGAAGTTAAAATAGGTGATGGTAAGTTTGAAAAAAGAACTTTGAAATTAGGAACTTCAGATGGTGTAAATGTAGAGATTCTAGAAGGTGTAAATGAAGAGGACGAAATAAAAATTTGGAACAAAGCATCAAAAAGTGATGATAAAAGAGAAGAATAAAAAAAGTGTAGTAGTATTCCAAACACAAGCATCAATAAATACAACAATCATTTTCTCTAAAAAGATGCCTTTCTTTTTTTTATGTTAAGAATGATTAATGTTAATAGATATAGTCAAAAAAGACAAATAGAGAAAAGAAACGAAATCTTTGTTTCAGATATTTATATATCAGTATCTTACCAAGATTTAATCCGTTAAAAAGTCTTGAAATTATAATCTAAATAATATGCTTTTAAATCTAAAAAAGTTACTATATTTGCATCCTTAAAATAAACGATAAATATTTAATTTATGAATCATTACGAAACTGTTTTCATTTTGAATCCCGTTTTATCTGATACTCAGATAAAGGAGACAGTACAAAAGTTCGAAGATTATTTAGTTTCCAAAGGAGCTGAAATGATCTCAAAAGAGGATTGGGGCTTAAAGAAATTAGCCTACCCTATCCAAAAAAAGAAAAGTGGTTTTTACCACTTATTAGAGTTCAAAATTGCTGGTCAAGAAATTCCTGCATATGAGTTAGAATTTAGAAGAGATGATAGCGTTATGCGTTATCTTTCTGTTAGATTAGACAAACATGCTGCAGCATGGGCTAAAGTTAGAACTGAACGTGTTAAATCTACAAAAAAATAAGCAATGGCAACAATTGAACAACAATCAAAAGGAGGCAAGTCTGCTGACGTTAGATATTTAACGCCATTAGACATAGACACTAAAAAAGAAGCAAAATACTGTAGATTTAAAAAGAAGGATATCAAGTATATCGATTATAAAGATGCAGATTTCTTAATGTATTTAGTAAACGAACAAGGTAAAATTTTACCAAGACGTTTAACAGGAACATCACTAAAGTATCAACGTAAAGTTGCGCAAGCAATTAAAAGAGCGCGTCATTTAGCGTTAATGCCTTACGTTGGAGATATGTTAAAATAATAAAGACGTAGACATGGAATTGATATTAA
>JAQWOW010000040.1 GCA_029245665.1 Polaribacter sp.
TTAACATTCTTTTCCTTTTTCAGATTTTGGTAATATGTAGTACTTTTGTACGACAAAAAAAATGAATTTTTATCATTTTATATTAGGTATTTTTAAACACAGTTTAAATATGAAAAGTGTAGCATTGCACAATAGACTAATCACCACAATTTTAAGGAGTTTTACTTTTTTCTTGTTTTTTGCATTTAACCCATCTTCTTATTCACAAGACATAGACGAAGTGCGTCAAAAAGAAGGTAAAAATTTATTCAAATCACAATGTGCTTCTTGTCACAAATTAGAAAGAAAGCTTGTTGGTCCGGCGCTAGGAGGTATCGAATCTCGAAGAGAAAACGACTGGTTAAAAGCTTGGATAAAAAACAACGCAGCGTTAAGGGCTTCAGGTGACGCAGACGCAATTGCTGTTTATGAAGAATACAATGGATCTGCAATGACTGCTTTTCCTCAGTTGTCAGATAAAAATATTGATGATATTTTATATTATACAACAGTAGGTGAATTGCCTAAAAAGAGTGAAGTAAAAGCCGAAGGTGTTCCTGCGGATCAAGCTCCATCTTCTCCAACGTGGATTATATATTTATTAGCGGCTGCTATTGTAGTTGCTTTTGTAATGATTGCGAGTTTACTGAAGCAAGTAAATGAGTTAAAAGGAATTAAAAGAGAGCCATCTCAATCAAATTTAAAAAGAGATTTACATGAATTATGGGAAGGTATTAAGAAGAATACATTCTTACATGTAATGTTTGTGATTTTTGGGTTGTTAATGACAGCGTATGTTCTTTTTGGAACTTTATTTAAAGTTGGTGTAGATCAAGGATATCAACCAATACAACCTATTGTTTTTTCTCATAAAATACATGCAGGAGACAATAAAGTAGATTGTCAGTACTGTCATTCCTCAGCAAAACACAGTAAGCATTCAGGTATTCCTTCTGTAAATGTTTGTATGAATTGTCATAAAAGCATTGCTGAAGTAGCTGATAATACCGTAGTAGAATTAGAAGACGGTGTAGTTCTGGGGAAATCAGAATTAGATAAAGAAATTGCAAAAGTATATCGAGCTGCCGGGTGGGATGCTGAGAATTTAGAATATACAGGTGATACAAAACCAATCAAATGGGTTCGCATTCATAACCTGCCAGACTTTGTATACTTTAATCACTCGCAACACGTAACTGTTGCCGGTGTTAAGTGTCAAAAATGTCATGGGCCAGTTGAAGAAATGGAAGAAATGTATCAACATTCTCCATTAACGATGGGTTGGTGTATTGACTGTCATAGAGAAACAAAAGTAGATTTAAAAGGAAACGAATATTACGCAAAGATCCACGAACAATTAGCAAAAAAGTACGGTGTAGAGAAAGTTACAGCGTCTCAGTTAGGTGGCTTAGAGTGTGGTAAGTGTCATTATTAATCAAGATTAAAACGAAAAGATTTATTAATTTTTAAATTTTTCAATCAATCAATAAAAAAGTTTAAATGGCTTCAATCAAAAAATACTGGAAAAGTGTTGAAGAACTAAAAGATAGTTCTGTTGTTGAAACGCTAAGTAAAAATGAGTTTGTAGAAACGACTCCTACAGACGATTTTTTAGGCGACAAAGAAACACTTGAGACTTCTTCTACATCGCGAAGAGACTTCTTAAAGTATGTTGGCTTTACAACTGCAGCAGCATCTTTAGCTGCTTGTGAAGGTCCTGTTGTTAAATCAATTCCTTATGTTGTAAAACCAGACGATATTATTCCTGGGGTTGCAGATTGGTATGCAACAACTGTTGCGGATGGGTTTGATTTTGCAAATGTTTTAGTGAAAACAAGAGAGGGTCGTCCAATTCAAATCATGCCCAATAAGGAAGCAAATGGAACAACGAACGCAAGAGTTCAAGCATCTGTTTTATCTTTATATGACGAAAGTCTTCGTTTAAAAGATGTGACCAAGGGAGGAAACCTAATTTCTTGGGCTGATGCAGATAAAGAAATTGGAGCGACTTTAGCAGCGTTAAGTGCTGCAAAAAAACCAGTTGTTCTATTGACAGGGACCATGGCAAGTCCTTCTACAGATAAAATTGTAAGCGAATTTACTGCTGTTTATCCAAATGTAAAACATATTGTTTATGATGCAATTTCAGAAAGTGGAGCTGCAGATGCTTTTGAAGCAATGTACGGTAGAAGAGCGTTGCCAAATTACCATTTAGACAAAGCTGAAGTAATCGTTTCTTTTGGGGCAGATTTCTTAGGGGATTTTCATGGTGGTTTTGAGAAAGCATATGCTGCTGGAAGAAAGCCAGAAAATGGTAAAATGTCTTACCATGTTCAATTAGAAAGCAACATGTCTTTAACGGGAGCAAATGCCGACAAGCGTTTGGTTGTAAAACCATCTGATCAAGTTTTTGCTTTGTTAAACTTATACAATGCTATTACAGGTAATAATGTTACTTCTAAAGCAACGGACAAAGATGGACAAATTAAAAAATTAGCAAGTACTTTAAAGAAGGCAGGTTCTAAAGCTGTTGTTTTAACTGGTTTGAACGATAAAAATGCTCAGTTAATTACTTTAGCAATTAACAAAGCATTAAATAGTGAAATTATTGATGTAAACAATACTTTAAATATTCGTCAAGGAAATGATGCTGACGTAGCTCAATTGGTTTCAGATTTAAAATCTGGAAAAGTAGCTGGGGTTATTTCCTATAATGTAGACCCTGTTTACAGTTTATCAAATGGAGCTGAATTTGCTGAGGCCTTAAAAAATAAATTATCAGTTGCAATTGCTGTAGAGAATAACGATACGGTAGCTGCATCAAATTATGCATTGCCTGCTACTCACTTTTTAGAGAGTTGGGGTGATGTTTCTATTTCTGAAGGAAATTACAGTCTGGTTCAACCAACTATTCAGAAACTATTCAAAACACGTCAAATTCAAGAGATCTTATTGAAGTGGTCTGGAGATTCAACTTCATACTATGATTATTTAAAATCATTTTGGACCAAAAAAGTCTTACAAGGGGCTTCGTGGAATACAGCTTTACACAATGGTTTCTTCTTAAAAGAAGTTTCGTCTAAGGCAAACTCCAAAAATATATCTGTTTCAGAAGCAGCCTTAGCCCTATACAAATCTGTAAAAGTTTCAGAATTAGAATTAGTTTTATACACAACTACAGGTTTAGGAGATGGTAAACAAGCAAACAATCCTTGGTTACAAGAATTCCCTGACCCGTTAACAAGAGCTTCTTGGGATAACTATATAACAATTTCTACAGCAGATGCTAAAAGATTAGATTTTACAAACCCTGTAAAAGATAATGGAGCTATTGATGGAGATTATGCAAATGTTAGGGTAAACGGAGTAACAGTTTCTAATGTACCAGTGTACATTCAACCAGGTCAAGCCCCAGGCTCTATTGGTTTAGCCTTAGGTTATGGTAGAACGTTAGGTTTTAAAGATGAAATGAAAGTAGGAGTCAATGCCTACCCATTGTATAAAGATGCAAAGACGGTACAATACGGTGTTTCTATTGAAAAAGTAAGCGGAACGCATAAATTTGCTTGTACACAAGTTCAAAAAACAATTGCGGGACGTCACGATATTCTAAAAGAGGTTTCTTTAAGAGATTATATAAATATCGATCCTAAAGATCACAAGGACGGTTGGAATGTTCCAGCCATGGTTTCTTACGATCATCAGGAAGTAGAGGCGAAGTCTATAGATCTATGGGAAGCACACAATAGAGAAATTGGGCATCATTTCAACTTGTCTATTGATTTAACTTCGTGTACAGGTTGTGGAGCTTGTGTAGTTGCTTGTCATGCAGAAAATAATGTGCCAGTCGTTGGTAAAAATGAGGTAAGAGTTGGTAGAGATATGCACTGGTTGCGTATTGATAGATATTATTCTTCTGGTGTAGAAGAAAAATACAAAGAAGCAACAGGTCATGAACCAACGTCTCCAAAAGTTAGAAAGTTTGCAACGGATGAATTAGGCTTAAGTAGAGCTGAAATGTACGAAGCAATCGAAACAGAGGCAGAAAATCCACAAGTTACTTTCCAGCCAATGATGTGTCAGCACTGTAATCATGCTCCTTGTGAGACGGTTTGTCCAGTGGCTGCTACAACACATAGCAGACAGGGTCAAAATCACATGGCATATAATAGATGTGTAGGAACAAGATATTGTGCAAACAACTGTCCATATAGAGTTCGTCGTTTCAATTGGTTTAACTACTCAAATAATAACGAGTTTGATTTCCACATGAATAACGAGTATGGTAAAATGGTATTGAATCCAGATGTTGTTGTTCGTTCTAGAGGAGTTATGGAGAAATGTTCTATGTGTATCCAAATGACACAAGCAACAATTTTAAAAGCTAAAAAAGAAGGAAGAAAGATTGAAGCAGGAGAGTTTGCAACGGCATGTTCATCTGCATGTACAACCGGATCATTACAGTTTGGGGATGTAAATAACGAAAAAGAAGTTGTTACAAAACTAGCTGCAGATAAAAGAGCTTATCATGTGTTAGATTATCTACAAACGAAACCGAACGTAGTGTATCAAGTGAAAGTAAGAAATACAAACGAAGCGTAATTAAAAATTAAGATATAA
>JAQWOW010000048.1 GCA_029245665.1 Polaribacter sp.
CCATCTACAATCAGTGCATCGTGGACTTGATTCACTTTTACCTCTTTCCCGTCAACAACCAAGGTTACGTCATGACCAGAAGTTACGTACTGTTTTAAGACCCCTTCTTTGGTAGTAAATTCATTTGCTATTGAATATTTGGTAACCCATTTTGGGTTATTATCAGCAAACCATTGATTTAAAAATGCAACATGGTCCTTGGTACCAACTATAATCTCACCTCTTGGCCCGTAGGCTTTAAAGTCTTTTTCTGCATTCAATCCTTTGATCGTCTCTATGTCTCTTTCATTATGGGCTTTAATATATTTCTCCCAAATCGCTACTGTTTCCATATTCCCACCAAAAAGGGAAGTTTTGACTCCTTCTGTCTTATCAAATCCAATTTCTTTTGAAGTTTCAACAACTTCTTGATTAGAGATGTTTGCGCACGATATCATAAATAATGATGATAATAATAAAATTGAGTATTTCATTTTAGTTTAGTTTAGTTGCATTATAATATAAATCTTCTCTTATTATTTTACCTTCCTCATTGAAACTTATCTGACTATGAACCTTCATCGTTTTAATTTCACTGGTTTTCTTATTTTTAAAAGTAAACAAACTCCAGGAAAATACCACACCTCCACTGCCTTCATAATCTATATAGTCTGGATAACCAACTTCATCGATAGAGATCATTTCAAATTGAGTAAAAACATTCGTTACATTCTGAATATGTTCTTCAAGAGTTCTATATTCTTTGTCTAATAAATTGCTGTCATAAATTCTTGCATTTGGAGAAAAATCTTGAAAAACTCCTTTTAGATTTCCATGTTCTAGATGATAATAAATTTTTCTAACAACTCCGATATATGGATGATCTTTATAAATAACTCCATTTTTGATTGTCTCTCTTGATAAATTCCATTTTTTCCATGCAGCAGTGTTGTCAGCAAACCAAAATCTTCTTATCTTATTGCTTTCTTTATTAAAGACAAAAATACAGTTGAAGGGTGTTCTAATTTTAAATCCATTGCTTTTGTCCCAAGCTATAAATTCCTGAAAAGTTTGAACAAAAGTACCCTCCTTTTTGTACTCTATAGCGTCAGAATATGCACCTCCCATATTTTTTATCGACACATCCACAAAGTTATTGTTTATAAAAGTAGTTTGCCCAATTAAAGTAGCTAAATCTCCACCTTTGTATGCGGGGTTATTATTCATTGAATTAGCCATTCTAAAATCCTCACTTACAAGACTTTTTAAAGTTTCTAAATCCCCGGTAGTGTATGCTTTTATAAATTGATCTACAATTTCTATCGCTGGATGTTTGTCATAAACTTTTCCATTGTTGTGCTTTTGAGACATTCCTACAAAAGGAATAAAAATTAAAAGATAAATTAGTTTTTTCATTTTTATATAGTTTAAAATTAATTGTAAATATAAAAATTAATTGCTAAAAACAAGTTTTTAATCAAAAAACATGAATCCTAAAAATCATTTTTATAATGATGTGGATTTTCTCTAATTCCTTTTTTAAATAGTTTTCTTACTGATTTTCTAAAACCATTATCTATCCTTAAAAGTACATCTGTTATTTTTTGAGTAGATCTTCCCCTAAATAATGTAATATGAAAATTGTCATCGGGTAATAATGAAGTTTTGGAAAAATAATAATTAGAAATACAAGCTCTGACATCATCTGTTTTGACTTTATTAACAGCATGCCACGATTTTTGATGTGTAGCCATAACCACCAATCTATTACATTTACTCTCAATTTCAATAGGAGCATGTTCCAAACCATTGTTCCATAGCTCTAAATTACCACCGTTTTCTAATTTCCAATTCGGTGAAACGTAGAAAAGTAAATTTAAAACCCTCCAAAGTTTTCGATCTTTATCATGTGAATTATCAATATGCGGCTGTAAAAAATTATTTTTTTTCATTAAAGAAATTCCTCCAGCATATAAGTTTTTATCCGGTAAAATATTTTGTAAACCGCAAATCTCTGAAATAATAGAAACTATTTTTTCTTCTTGAAACGCATAGATTACTTCCTCTAAAAGAGGGTTGTACTTATTCATTTGATATGCTACATATTTATACTCTCTTATATTTTTTTTCAACTCTGAATCTGATAATTTAGGTAAGTTTTGATATATTTGATCAATCAAGTCTTTTGGTAATAAGTTATCAATATAAAAATATCCTATTTCATTTTTACGCTCTGAAAATTGCTTTTTCAGTGCTTCTTTTTCAATTGTTAAACTCTTGAAAATTAAAGATGCTATTTGCTTTCTATGATTCATTTATGATTTTTCTGAG
>JAQWOW010000082.1 GCA_029245665.1 Polaribacter sp.
TACCTGAGGTTGCACCAGTTATAAATGCGGTAGTTTTCATTTAATTTTGAAGTTTAGTCTTTTAAAATTAAAAAAACTACTAGTTCCAATGCTTTTTTATAATATGAAGTTTTCATCAATTATTAACAAACAAAAAACCGCTCTATCTACAGAGTTGTTTTCTTTTAATTGATTGATAGGAAATAGTCAACTAAAAAATCAACCAACCAAACGTTATTTTAAATTTATTAGAACCCTTTTTTTCTGACTATTTTTTTGCGTTTTCTGCCTTCTTTCCCTTCAACTTTTTCTCTGCTTTTGTCTTGTCGTCTTTTAAAAACTCACTCTAATTAGGATGAGTTTCATATTGATTCTTTAATTTTTATTTACTTTCGGAAAAAAAATAGGTTTCGAATTTTCTATATTTTTAATTTTGAAATAGTTGGTTTTACCACCTAACCTATAACTTAGAACAGCTTCGTTATCTTTTAATTCAAAGGGAAATTTTTTTAATTCTGGGACTGAATTTTTTATTTCTTTAGCAACGTTTATATCTAAAATAAAATCACTTTTCAGCCGACTTGATGTATTAAAATGACCTATTAAAAGCATTTTTTCACCAACCATATTGATTTCTACTTTCGTTGCTTTTTTATGAAAAAACAATGAATCAAAAGCAATCGTTGAATTTTCTTTCAACGCGATTACCAACTGAATCCCTTTGACCCCTGGTTGCCCACCAACCCAACTATTATAAGCTGATTTTTCTAATTGAAAAGGAGCCTCCTTTTCGATATTTATGCTCTTACACAGAGAAAAGCTGATTATAATTAGAGTTATTGAAATAAGTTTTATGGCCCTCATTTTTTATATTTAACACGTATGTTCCAAAAAGTATACCAAGATATAAAAAATTAGAAAACAGGTTTATACAAATGAAGTTTCTAACAATAAAAAAGCGAACCAATTGGTTCGCTTTTTAAATATCAAAAAGTTATATTTTTTAATTATTTAGAGCTTCTGCTTATTGATCATTTAACTTCGCTATCGCTCTGTTTAATTATTCAATGCCTCCGCTCCTCCAACAATTTCTAAAATTTCGTTTGTAATTGCTGCTTGACGTGCTTTGTTGTACGTCAACAATAATTCATCTCTTAATTCTTTTGCGTTGTCAGTTGCTTTGTGCATTGCGGTCATACGTGCGCCGTGCTCTGAAGCAAAACTATCTCTGATAGATTTGTATAACTGAGTTTTTAAAGACTTTGGTATTAAAGCCTCAACAATTTCTAATTTAGAAGGTTCAAAAATATAATCAGAATTTACTGCATTTGGGTCTCCACCTTCGATAGGTTTTATGGGTAAAAATTGTTCTACTTGCGGAATCTGAGTTGCCGCATTTTTAAATTGATTGTATATGATATCAATTTTATCATAGGTTCCCTCAGCGTATAAATTCATTAACTCTTGAGCTATAGCAGCAACATTATCAAAAGTTAAGTCGTCATAAATATCATTTTTTGTACCTGCAATATTGAATTGTTTTGACAATAGATCTCCACCTTTTTTACCAATTGTAAACAAACCTACTTCAACAGCACTGTATTTTTCCTCTACAGTTTTAAGAACCTGTTTTGTTATTGAAGAGTTAAAACCGCCACACAACCCTCTATTTGAAGTTATTGCAACTACTAAAACTTTAGAAACCTCTCTTTGTGTTGAATACACACCACCAGCATCACTGTCTAAAGTTGCACTTAAATTTTGAAGTAATTCTGATAGCTTAGATGAATAAGGACGCATTGCAGTGATCGCATCTTGTGCTTTTTTCAACTTAGCAGCAGAGACCATTTTCATGGCAGATGTTATCTGCATTGTTGATTTAATGGAGGTAATTCTATTCCGTATTTCTTTTAAGTTTGCCATTCTAATCTAATTTTGAAATTCCTGCGAAAGCGGGAATTTCAACTATTTTTTATGCAAAGTGAGTAGAAATTTCTTTAGCAGCTGCTTCTAATACTGCAATTGTTTCTGCCGTTAATTTGCCAGACTTTAATACGTCTAAAGTATCTCTGTGTTTTGCGTTTAAGTAATCGATGTAATCTCTTTCGAATTTCTTTACTTGATTTACAGGAACGTCTTTTAACAAGTTCTTAGAACCAGCATAAATAATCGCAACTTGGTCTTCTACCGAGTAAGGATCATTTTGAGCTTGTTTTAAAATTTCAACATTCCGTTGACCTTTAGAAATTACGCTCATTGTAGCTGCGTCTAAGTCAGAACCAAATTTTGCAAAAGCCTCTAATTCACGATATTGTGCTTGGTCTAATTTTAAAGTACCAGAGACCTTCTTCATTGATTTAATCTGTGCGTTACCACCAACACGAGATACAGAAATACCCACGTTAATTGCTGGACGAACACCGGAGTTAAATAAATCTCCATCCAAGAAAATTTGACCATCTGTAATTGAAATTACATTTGTTGGAATGTATGCAGATACGTCACCAGCTTGTGTTTCAATAATAGGCAATGCTGTTAAAGAACCTCCACCTTTTACGATTCCTTTTAAGGAATCTGGTAAATCATTCATTTCACTTGCTATTTTATCGTCATTAATCACTTTTGCAGCGCGCTCTAACAATCTTGAGTGTAAGTAAAAAACATCTCCTGGATATGCTTCACGCCCTGGAGGTCTTCTTAATAATAAAGAAATTTCACGGTAGGCAACTGCTTGTTTAGACAAATCATCATAGATAATTAAAGCAGGTCTTCCTGAATCTCTAAAATATTCTCCAATTGCAGCTCCGGCAAAAGGAGCATAAACTTGCATTGCTGCAGGATCAGATGCATTTGCAGCTACAATTGTGGTATATGCTAAAGCGCCTTTTTCTTCTAACATGTTTGCAATTGCAGCTACTGTTGAAGC
>JAQWOW010000119.1 GCA_029245665.1 Polaribacter sp.
TACCAAATTTCTGGGTTGTTTAAAATTAAGTCTGACTTATTATTTGAAGAACCTCAAATTCAAAATATTATCAAAGAAAGTAATGCAAGAATTGTGACAGTAAATACCAATTTTTTTGTTATTGAAAAATCTGGGAAAAAATATGAAATTGTAAAATTACATGAACAATTAAGTGTTTTTGGAATTATGCAATACACACGCTCAGGACGAGTTGCCATTACAAAAGATGAAATGAAAATATCAACATTATTAGAATCATACAACAACTAAATTAAAAAAAATGTCAAATTATTTTAACACATTAACATTAAGAGAAAAATTAGAACAATTAGGAAAATGTCGTTTTATGGATGCTTCAGAATTTGAAGACGGTGTAAGCGCATTAGTAGGAAAGAAAATTGTTATTGTAGGTTGTGGAGCTCAGGGTTTAAACCAAGGTTTAAATATGAGAGAATCTGGGTTAGACATTTCGTATACACTTAGACAAGCTGCTATAGATCAAAAAAGAGAATCCTATATAAATGCGAGCTCTAATGGTTTTACAGTCGGAACTTATGAAGAATTAATTCCTACAGCAGATGTTGTATTAAATTTAACTCCAGACAAGCAGCACACAAATGTTGTCAATACGATAATGCCTCTCATGAAAAAAGGCGCAACATTATCTTATTCTCATGGTTTTAATATTGTTGAAGAAGGGATGAAAGTTCGTGAAGATCTAACGGTAATTATGGTAGCACCAAAATGCCCTGGATCAGAGGTTCGTGAAGAGTATAAAAGAGGTTTTGGAGTACCTACTTTAACGGCAGTTCACCCAGAAAATGACCCAGAAGGGAAAGGTTGGGCACAAGCAAAAGCTTATGCAGTTGCAACTGGAGGTCATAGAGCAGGAGTTTTAGAATCTTCTTTTGTTGCTGAAGTTAAGTCTGATTTAATGGGAGAGCAAACGATTTTATGTGGTTTGTTACAAACAGGGGCAATTTTATCTTTTGATAAAATGGTTGAAGAAGGTATTGAAGCAAGTTATGCAGCGAAATTAATTCAATACGGTTGGGAAACAGTAACGGAAGCTCTAAAACATGGAGGAATCACAAACATGATGGATAGATTGTCTAATCCAGCTAAAATAAAAGCTTTTGAGATTTCTGAAGAATTAAAAGAGATCATGCGTCCATTATTTCAAAAACATATGGACGATATTATGACAGGTCATTTTTCAAAAACAATGATGGAAGATTGGGCTAATAATGATAAAAATTTATTAAGTTGGAGAGCAGCTACAGGAGAAACTGCATTTGAAAAGCAACAAATAACATCAGAAGAAATTTCAGAACAAGAATATTTTGATCACGGAACCTTATTGGTTGCTTTTGTAAGAGCTGGAGTAGAACTTGCTTTTGAAGCGATGACCGATTCTGGTATTATTGATGCTTCTGCATATTACGAATCATTACACGAAACACCATTAATAGCAAATACAATTGCACGTAAAAAATTATATGAAATGAACCGTGTAATTTCTGATACTGCAGAATACGGTTGTTATTTGTTTGATCATGCTTGTAAACCTTTATTAACTGATTTTATGAAGTCCGTTAAGACAGATCTTATTGGAAAGAAATTTACAGGTTCTAACGATGTTGATAATAGAGAATTAATTAGAATTAATGCAATTATTAGAAATCATCCCGTTGAAAAAGTAGGAGCAAGATTAAGGGCTTCTATGACCGCAATGAAAGTGATAAAATCTGCTTAAAGAACTATTAAATTTTTTGTAAAAACCTATTAGACTCTGACGTTTAATAGGTTTTTATCTTTTAACAATACAAGTAAAAACATCTGTTTTTTGTAGAAGTTTATGTATGAGACAAGTAGTTGCTTTTCGTAAAATATTCTCTCTATATTGTTATGAAAACATCAAAATTCCGAAATGCTTTTCGTGAATAAACTCAAGTTATAAAGTCAATTCAGTGTTATTTCTGTAATTTTGAACTTTATAATTATATTATAATTAATTAGGTTTAAAATTTTTATTTTAAAAACAATTTATGAAAAAACAGTTTACAGAAGTTCCAGAGGCATATAAAATTACGTCTCTTTTACATCAAAAAACATATTTAGTTAGTGGTGAATTAAAAGAATGGAAAGGAGAGTTTACAGAGGTGTATTCTTCGATTTCATCAACGAAAGAGTACAAGCCAACATTGTTAGGTACTGTTCCAAATTTATCAGGTGATGAAGGCCTAGAGGCTTTAGATGCTGCTTATAAGGCCTATGATAAAGGACAAGGTTTATGGCCAACGATGAGAGTTGTAGACAGAATTGAGTGTATGGAAGAGTTTGCAGAGCAAATGAAAACCAAACGGGAAGAAGTTGTAAAGCTTTTAATGTGGGAAATTGGGAAATCATTACCAGATTCTGAAAAAGAATTCGATAGAACTATAGAGTATATTTACGATACAATTGAAGATTACAAGCAAATGGATAGAGACTCTGCTAAGTTTGAAAAAAGCAGTGGAGTTTATGCTCATATTAGACGAGGCCCTTTAGGAGTTGTGTTGTGTCTAGGGCCATACAATTACCCTTTAAACGAAACATTTGCATTGTTGATTCCTGCTTTAATGATGGGAAATACAGCTGTATTTAAACCAGCAAAACATGGGGTTTTATTACTGTCTCCACTCATGGAGGCTTTTCAAAACAGTTTTCCAGAAGGTGTTGTAAATGTAATTTATGGTAGAGGTAGAGTTTTGGCGACGCCAATTATGAAAACAGGTAAAGTAGATGTGCTTGCTTTAATAGGAAATAGTGTTTCTGCAAATGCGATACAGGCAAACCATCCTTTTAAAAATAGATTGCGTTTGGTGTTAGGGTTAGAAGCAAAAAACCCCGCAATTGTATTACCAGATGCAGATTTAGATTTGGCAATTGATGAATGTATTTCTGGAGC
>JAQWOW010000121.1 GCA_029245665.1 Polaribacter sp.
CAATCTGGGATGGTAGTTTATGCGAATGCTTCTGGGGTTTTTGACGATACAACACCGAATGCCAATCCTGTTGTGATCAATGGAGATGAAAATGGTTTTGGAGAGAGACTTCTAAGTGATCAAACAATTAATTCTATTGTGATTGATGGGGCAGAAAATAAGTGGTTTGGGACAGACAATGGAGGTGTTATATATACAAATCCAAATGGCCAAAAAACGTTGGCCAACTTTAGCATGCAAAATTCGCCATTACCATCAAATAAAATTGTAAAAATTGCGATTGATAACAGTTCAGGGAAAGTCTATTTTGCAACTGGTAAAGGAATCGTTGCATACAATAGTAAAGTTTCCCCTTTTGGTGATGTTTTGGCTGAAGTATACGCATACCCGAACCCTGCATTAAAAAATCATGAAACAATTACCATTGATGGTAGACAAGGAACCCATTTACCAAAAGGGACAAATGTAAAAATTTTAGATATTGCTGGTAACCTAGTTTATGAAACCAATGTTGTAGAAGGGCAAGAATTACAAGGAGGAAAAGTAGTTTGGAATAAAAAAAACCTTGCAGGAAATACCGTTGCTTCAGGGGTTTATATTGTTTTGTTATCGAATGGAGATGCTTCAGAAACTGCTGTTGCAAAAATAGCAATTGTTAATTAATGGCTTTAGTAACCACAAAAGCGATTGTGTTAAGTACTCTTAAATACAGTGATTCTAGTTTAATCGTTAAGTGCTATACCCAAGACGAAGGACTAAAATCATACTTAATAAGAGGGGTTTTAAAAGCCAAAAAAGGAGGGATAAAAATAGCCTATTTTCAGCCATTAACACAACTTAATATTAATGCAAATCACAGCAATAAAGGTACTTTAAACTCAATCAAGGAAGTACAGGTTTCATACTCGTATAAGACAATTTATAAAGATATTATTAAACAATCTGTTGTACTCTTTTTGTCTGAAGTATTATCGTATTCAATAAAAGAGGAAGAAAAAAACAAAGCCTTATATGAGTATATAGAAACGGGTCTAATCTGGTTAGATATTCATGATAAAATTGCGAATTTTCACTTATTATTTTTATTAAATTTAACTCGATTTTTAGGGTTTTATCCAGATGTATCTGAAAAAGATAATCTTGGGTTTGATTTGATAGAAGGAAATTTTAACAGTTTGACTTCTCATAAAAATAGAATCACAGGAAACAGTTTTTATCAATTTAAAAAGCTGTTAGGCATAAATTTTGATGGTATAGAGAAAGTGTCTTTTAGCAAACATGAAAGGCAAGTGGTTTTAAAAATAATTATACGATATTTTGAATTACATTTGGATGGGTTTAAAAAACCAAAATCCTTGCAAATTTTAGAAACAGTTTTTAGTTAATGAGAGATCTAATTTTCTTATTGGTTTTTTTAATACATAGCTTTTCTTATTCTCAAAGAATAAAGACAATAGACAAACAAACAGGTAAAATTATTCGAAATGTGACTGTTTATAATGAAGGTTTAACGATTAATTTATCTTCTAATAACGAAGGATTTGTTGATGTTTCTGAGTTTGATGAAAATGAAAAAATCCTTTTTTCTCATATTTCATACGCGCTATTAAAAACAAAAAAATCGATTCTACAAAAACAAAAATTACTTGTTTATTTAACGAAGCAATCAGAACAATTAGATGAGGTTGTTTTGTCTGTTTTTAAAAATGAAGAGAGAACAAATAGAGTTGCAGAACAAATTGCTGTTATTTCTACAAAAGATATTCAAAAAATATCTCCTCAAACCTCTGCAGATCTATTAGCTACAATACCTGGGATTAAAGTCCAGAAATCTCAATTTGGTGGCGGTAGTCCGGTAATTCGTGGAATGGAATCTAACCGAGTTTTATTGGTGGTAGATGGGGTTCGAATGAACAATGCCATTTATAGGAAAGGGCATTTGCAGAGTTCCATCACTGTAGCCCCAAATTTATTAGATAAAACAGAAGTTGTATTTGGACCTTCTTCTGTAATATACGGCTCTGATGCTCTGGGTGGCGTCATTCATTATTTTACAAAGACACCTAAATTATCTGAAAAAAACAAAGTCAATAGTCAGTTTTCTTCTCGTTTTTCTAGTGTTAATCAAGAGGTTACAACCACGGTTTCAGCGGATGTAAGTTTTCCTAACTGGGCTTCTTTTACAAGTATTTCTCACAGTGATTTTGGAGATTTAAAAATTGGAAAAAATCGAAATCATGGTTTTAATGATTGGGGAAAAGTGTTTTACTATTCAGAAAATACAAACAGAAATTATAGCGAAACACCTACTGTAAATTCGGATCCAGAGCTATTGAAAAATACAGGCTATCGTCAAACAGATGTGTTACAGAAGTTCTTTGTAACATTGTCTAAAAATACAGATTTAAAAATAAATTTACAATATTCAACTTCTTCAGACATTCCGAGATTTGATCGATTATCCGAGTTAGAGAATAGCTCATTAAAATTTGCAGAATGGAATTATGGTCCACAAAATAGATTGCTGGTTTCTTCTCAATTATTGATAAACCCAAATAAAAAATGGATAGAAAGTGGAATAATTACTGGTGCATATCAACACATTGAAGAAAGTAGAATTCAAAGAAAATTTGGTAGTTTAGATCGTTCTCATAGAGAGGAGTCTGTGAATGTGTTTAGCTTAAATGGAGATTTTTCTGTGTCATTAACCCAAGATAAAAAAAGAAAACTTTCTTATGGTTTTGAGTTTGCTTACAATGATGTTGTCTCAAAATCGTTCGGGAAAACTTTGAATATCTCTAACGGAGAAATGAATGGATATTCAGATGATTTTATGGTGCAATCTCGCTACCCAGACGGAGGGAGTAATTATTTAAGTGCTGCTGCTTATATTGGGTATCGGCAAGATGTTACTCAAAAATCAACGCTTAACACTGGGTTAAGGGTTACGAATACAAATTTAAATGCAAATTGGATTGATCAGACTTTTATCCAATTACCAGAAACGAATATTACGTTAAATAATTCTGCAGTGACTGCCACCATAGGCTACGTTTATAGATCAAATGAAAACTGGCAATTAAACAGTATTCTTTCCTCGGGTTTTAGATCACCAAACATCGATGATATAGGACGCATTAGAGAAAAAAGAGGCAATGTAAGTATTCCAAATATTCACGTAAATCCTGAAATTGCGTACAATGCAGAAATAGGAATTCAGAAGTATTTTAATGATAAAAAATTTAGAGTAGGAACAAATTTTTATTATACGTTGTTAGATAATTATATCCAGAGAGATTTTATTTACAACGTTGATGGGAGTAAAAAACAAGTTCAATTTGATGGAGAATATGGAAATGCTGTTTCCAACCAAAATAAAGGAACTGCATACATTCTTGGATATACTATAAATTATTTAGGGGAAGTGTCTTCTACCCTAAACACATCCGGTTTTATAACCTATACAAAAGGAAGAACTTATGATACACAAGAACCAATGTCTTCTATCCCACCACTTTTTGGTCAATTTGAATTGAATTTTAAAAAGAATAAAATTGAATTAGGAGCTGCTGTAAGATTTAACAGCAAAAAAGACATCAAAGACTTTAATATCACAGAAGGGATTGATAATCATGATTTAACACCAATTATAGACCCTAATGCAGTAATTGATACAGATAAATATTACGGTTCACCAAGTTGGATGACTATTGGCGTAACTTCAAATTATTTAATGAATGACACATTTTCAATTCAAGCAAGATTAGATAATATTTTTGACGAACACTAT
>JAQWOW010000127.1 GCA_029245665.1 Polaribacter sp.
TGTTTTTACGGTATATGTTTTTTGAACAATTGGTTATGCCAAAAAAGAGCACACAAAAAAAAGGAATGGTTTTGAATGATTTTATCATAAAAATATCAAACTAAATTATTAAATATCTGACTGAAAAGGGTAAATTAAAAATTTTATTTTAATGAGGTTAAAAGTAAATCTTCATCCACAATATGAATAGCAAAAAATGAACAATGCCTAGTAAATTTGAGTATTTTATATATATGTTAAAACCAATTTATGTTTTTCTGTTTGAAATATCTTTTAAACACAAACTTTTTTTAAACGGCTACTATTAATAATGGCCAATTCGTTAAAATTAACCATAATAAATTATTGATTACCCAAATAAATTTTAGAGACTCATTCTAATAAATAATTATTTTTTTATTTTTTATTCTATTACCAGATTCAACTTTTACTAGGTATATTCCTTGATTAATATCAGAGATATCAATATTTGTAGAATTGCTGTTTTGATCTAACATTTTTATCAATACAAGCCTCCCTTGAATATCATAAACACTGATTTTAGTAGTTTCTTCAAGTCCCCCGGATACCCTTAATTGTCTTTGAGGGACTTGTACATATATATTTATTTCATTTAAGGATAAGTCGTCATTTAAACCTAACGCATCATAAGATGTATAAAGATAAAAACGACCGGTTCCATTTAAATCGTTATTTAAAGTTATTTTATAGCTAGAATTAGAGAGGTCTAGACGTGTAAATGTATTTAATTCTCTATCTTCTAAAAAAACTTTGACATCTTTTGGTAAGTTTAATGTCTCTATAGAAAAAACAATTTCTTTTCTTGAAAGAGCATTTATTCCTAGGGGAATCATTATATTTTCAAATTGTTTTGGTAAGGATTGAATTGCCAAATTCTCTCCTTCACTTTCTGAAGTTAGTTGAGTATATACCTCAAAGGGATCAGAATTACCAGCAAAAATAGAACTGTCATAGCCATCGTCAAAACCAACAGTAGCCATATCAGTAAAATTAATTTTAGTTTTTTTTGTTAAGGTGCCATCTGAAATCTTTAGAATGATTTGGCTATTAGAAGTTGAATTTTTTTGAAATGTATCTGAAGTTTGATGTGACTGTATTGCTTCTGTGATAGAAAATGTATTTGAAGCTCCATCTGCACTTACAAAAAAGCTTTGACCAGGAGCAATATAGTAATTCGACCCAAGATTGAAGGTATCATATTCATCTCCATCCCAAATCCAAATAGTAGATTCAGTTAACAAATTGTTATTACCAGTATTATTAATGTTTAGCAGGTCTGTCAATGAAACATAAGAGGGGTATGGGTTTCCTTTTAAATTATAGGAGGTTCCATTTGTACCACTATGATCAGAAAGTTTTAAATTATTAAAATCCGAGGTGGGTATTTTTCCAGTAAAGGAGATGTTTCGAATGCTATCTAATTTTAGAGAATAACCCGTACCAGATTCGAAATAACCTGTAGTTTCAGAAGTTAGATAGTTCCAACGACTATTCATTTCTTCTTTAGAATTGTCATAAGGAGCTAATCCTATTTTTGGATTTTGCCCAACTGCTAGTTGATGACTTTGAATAAAATCGGCTAATGTCTCATTCTCTAGGGCAGATGAAATAAGGTGCCAATTATCGGTTGTTAAATTTCTAGAATACGTGGCATCTGCACTAAAGGTAGATTGTGCAATCAGTGTCGCTCCAGATGCTATTGAAACTGAATTTATTTCCACAGCATTGGAGGCTGTTGGATAATTTGTTAAGCCTCCAGGAATATAAACATTTGAGGAACTAATTGGTACAGATCCTGTATCCCAATTTGATGCAGTATTCCAATCATTATTTGTTGCACCTGTCCATTTATGAGAATAAAATAAAAGTTCTTGAATTTGTATTGTCCCCGCAGATTTTGTTAAGGGATTTACCTGAGTTAGTTGTAAAAACCATTCAGACTGTTCACCTGTCCAATTCGAGTTTTCACTCAAATCATATGTTATTGTTTGTATAGGATCATCTGAAACACCATCACTAGGTATTATCGCATTTCCGGTGTAGGAGGGGTTTTCACCATTTGCATCCTTTACTACAAAAGTAATTCTATTTTTTGGTGACTTATTTACCAATGTTATTTGTAGTTTTTTATTGGTATTTGCGTCTACAAAATAGGTGTTGTTTTGGTAAAACTTTGGATAGTTTGAAGCGTCTGTAATAGTTGCTTTTATTTCTCCTTTTATTGGCTGTGATAAAGTGACCCCGTTAGTCCCCATAAAACCCTCGTTATTGAGTACATTGTCAAATGTATACTTATTTCTTTTCAGGTGGTCAGCAATTCCATTTCCACTAATATCTACAGATTCAAAAGCACCTACATCTGAAATATTTAAGAGTCTACTATTATTCTCAATATCATATTTTGGAAGGTATTCGTATGTTGTAACATCGTCTGTAAGCAGTATAATATCATTATTATTTGCTCCTGCATTTAATGCGTTACTTTCTAAACTCAATCTAAAGTCGAAATTATTTTGATCTACAAAAAGGGCATCAGTAACTTCTAAATTTATCATGTCTGTATTTAAGTTAGAAATGTCAGATGATCCATTTATTAAAATATTATTGCTACCAATAAGATCTGTTGGAGAACCATATTTTTTGTATCCTACATCTGTTGGGTATCTTGTCCAACTGATATTATTATAAATTCTAACATTATTAGAATTATTAATCGTAATTCCTCCAGCATTTTGACGCCCTTCATCTAACGGAACAGCCCCATTAAAGTAGACCGTATTGTTCATTACTATTGAGTTATCAGATTTGTGAACAACAACACCATTTATTCCATTTCCATATGCGATGTTATTTGCAAAGAGGAAAGAACCTTCATATTGTCCGTTGGGATTTTCGTCATTTGCACCAGTACCTCTGTCATTATTTCTTGTTATGTAACAGCCAGAACCATCTATGATGTTTGGATAATCTTCGCAGGCATAATCTGTTGAATTGGAACAGCTATAACTAGAATTAAAGTAATGTATTTTATTTACATTATCATATGCTTTATTTTTTGTGATGCGCATTTTTATCTTGGACTCTGAATCTATTGATTTTGATTGTGCCAAAACAATAGCACTTTCACCAGAAGAAGAGTAAGTAGTTGTATTGAATACTTCATTATTTGTTATTACACAATAATCTGCATTGTCTATTCTAATTCCTGAACCAGGGCAATCATAGATTTTATTTGAATGTAAAATTATATGATGCCCTTTATTTCCATCTGTTTGGGTTCCAGAAGCCCAAATAGCGATTCCCTTTCCTTTAAAAAAGTTATCTTTTATCAAACGGTTAGCTGCTGCAGATTCCTTTGTTATTTTCTTATTTGGGCCTTGAATTTCAAAACCTGATATTTCTAAATATTGAGCTTTATTAGCAATAAACCCACCAGAACCATCAAATTCAATTTTAGGAGAATGGCCAGGGTAATTTTTAATTACTAAAGGACCATTTAAAGTACCTAATCTATTAATGTAAACCACATTTCCATTGTCTAGCGTACCGTCATCAAAACCATTGTTTTGATAGGTACCATTCATTACATAAATAATATCTCCTGTAACCCAGGCATTATTAATAGCGTGATTAATTGTTTTAAACGGACTAGATTCAGAACCTGAGTTGGAATTAGAACCACTTTCACTAACATACCATTTGCTGGAGGCTCCTTTTTTTACAATAAATTCATCTAAATAATAGTCTCCAATTTCTTTAAAATTAATTTTAATTTTTCCACTAGAAGACGCGTTAGTCGAGGTAAAAGAAAATGTATAATAGGTCCATTCATCTAATATAGTTTTATCTGTCTGTGCAGATATTTCAGTTGATCCATTCATTAAAGAAATAGTAAATTCATTACCAACAGTTCCTTTTAAGTAAAATGAAGCTGAGTAAGTTGTATTTGTTGCTATGGGAAAATCATATGTATTTGAGATTGAAACGTCAGAAATATTAGCTGCGGTAACAGTTGTTTTTAGGGAAGAAGTTCCAAAATAAGATTCGCTGGTAATTACATTGAAATTACCGTTATTGTTTGTGTTGGTTGTCCATGAGTTTAATGGGTTTGCTATATCAAAACTACCAATATTATTTATTAAGTCTGCGTTTAATTCTTGTAATGCTTCCCGAATCCCAAAATAAGCAGGTTTTTGCTGAAAGTTCTCATCATGAGGGGTTGCAAAATCACACCCTGGTTTACTGCCAGGAATCCAACTATCATTGTCAGATATCCCCCAAATTAAAATGGTGTTACAATTTGCTTTCGAGAAGGCAGTTTTTACAATTTCCTTGTAAGCTGCCTTTTGCTGTTCTAATGTTGTACCATCTCCCTCACACATTCGAAGGTCTAATTCTGTGATGTTAGCTGTAAAACCCATAGCGCCAAGTTCATCTATTGTTTGACCTACTTTTTCAATAAAAGTAGCGTCAGCTGTAATTGTAGCCAAAGGAAAGTGAGATTGAAGACCAACACCATCTATAGGTGAATTATATGGAGCATTTTTAAGATCTTGTACCATATTTATTAGAAAGGTATTTTTGTCAGTTCCATATTCTTCAATATTATAGTCATTGTAGAATAACGGCACGTTGGGGTCTGCTTCTCTAGCCCATTTAAATAGATTTGAAAAAAATGTTAAATAGCCGATTTCTCCAGCATCATTGGCTTCTGTATTTACAATGTCATACCAAGTACCTGTTCTAAAACCACTAGATATTATTGCTTCATTTAAAACATCCCATTCATCAATTTTTCCTGCTGTATAGCCAGATAGTGTTTTAATATATGATTCTGTGAAATCGTATACTTCTTGAGCTGTCCATCCAGGCGCTTCGTTTGCAAGCCACGTTGGTATTTGTTTATACCAAACCATAACATGCCCCCTTTTTCGCATTCCATTAGAATTTGCATAATTCACAAACGTATCTATATTTGAAGTTTTTATATCGCTAATTTGAACATTAAAAGGATCTGTTGGTCTGGTATTTAATAGGGCAGACATTTTCATTTTATTACCTACAACTAGAGTGTTATATTCTGAGCTAGCAAGATTATCGGTTGCCCCTTCGTTGAAACCATAAGGATCCTCAAAAAAACCATTTCTCATTAAGTTTCCGAGATATTTGCCTTTTTGATCAGCTAGAGATTTGAGAGTTTGGGAATTTATAAGTTGAGATTGCAATAGCAAAGGAATCAATAAAAAAAAGATAATTCTCATGTCTGAATTGGTTTATTATAAAATAACTGTTTTTTAAGTTAGTGAAAAGCACTATAATTTTTTGTTATTCAACTTTCATTTGTCAATTATTTCTTTCAATAAAGAATCTTATTCTTTGATAAATTTTATTGATTTAGAGTTGTCTTTATTTACTATTTTTATAATATAGATTCCTGCTTTAAGAGCACTAATGTTTAAAGATATTGAGCCAGATTTTAATTCTTTATTTGGGTTTGTTTTATAGTTTTTACCCAATACATCAAAAATTAATATTTCACTGTCACTATTAATACCTGAAACTGTAATTTTGTTTTTAGATGGATTTGGAAAAACACTGACACCATCTGAAATATCAAGGCTGTTTTTATTTGTCGATAATGCCCTCCCAAATTCATAAGCACCAATATCTACAACATCGTTGGAATTCATAAAATCTACAGGAGCAGAACCTTGTGGTACTAGAGAAAAGTCATCGATGTAAAAATCACTACCAACTTCATCAACTACAGAGGGTCCTTTTACATAAAACCAAAAGTTATCGGGTTCAGAAGAATGTGTGTAATCCGCTTTTAGGATCGTCCAATCTTCATCAGATACAGCTACTGGGCTGGGATAAAAACTTGTATATACCGGATCTGATCCAGCTACATCGCTCCTTATAGTAAGATCAGCAGTCCCAGAAGCACCAGGAGGTAATTTCACCGAAACATAAAAAGTGTAGGTGTTACCAACAGTTAACAAATCGTTTAAATAGATTCTTGGACTGTGCCAATTTGCAGCTCTATTGCTTACAAAAAGACTTTTACTCCCTGTTTTTGCTTCTGCGGAACTCAATGAAATCGAAGCCCCCCATGGGGACCAACCGTCGGAAGAGTCTTCAAAACTAGTAGATGAAATTGAATTTGAACTACTTACCGGTCGTACATTTCCAACAATATCACTGATTGGAGAGAAATTTGGATTTCCTGCATTAATAGCAGGTGAGTTTTCTATGAGTTCAAAGTTTGTTTGACGAATATCAATTGCACCATTAACTTCAAGAGGAACCTCGGTAAAAAGTGGATCAATATCAAGCATGTTACAACATGAAATAAAATTATATGGAACTCCATTATCATCAGATGGTACTTTTCCATTAAAAAAAATATTATTATTCACAGGCCTTGAGCCAGTGATGTTTGGAAGTTCTATCGCCGAAAACACATTATCTCTAGTAACAATAATATTGTTTACCACAGTTGCGTTCAATACTTTATTAGCTTTTATACCTCCAACTTTTTGGCCACGATGCCCCTCATTTCCTTGCGCTACTGATAAATCTTGAATGATTTCATGCACACCGTTGTAGTATAATGTGTTATTTTGGAAGATGGCCGATGCAGCTAATGAATTGTCAAAGTTTATTCCGTTTTTTCCATTGTTGACACAAACATTATTTTCAAATAAAAAAGTTCCATTATAGGCTGGGTCACTTCTTGTGACATACAATCCCTGGCCGTCTAGAATATTATTATAATCTTTAGTTCCGTAATTAGGATTTGTATTGCCAGAGTTGTCTGGTAATTGGGTGACATAAAAAGGAATGCGATTCCAATTATTGTAAACTAGATTTCCACGCATGATCATTTTTATATCCGTACCATTATCCGATTCTGATGTCGCTATTGTTTCAGCGAATACCACAGCACTCGAAGCAGAAGAGGTCCACCAAGTAGTATTGTAAACTTCATTATATTCTATAGTGATATGATCGGAATCATTAAAACGAATTCCTGATCCAGGTGTGTTGTAAACTTTGTTGTTTCTGATAATAATATGATTATGAGCCCCATAGCCTCCCCAGATACCTTTGCCAGAAAAGTAACTATTATTATAATTGATGTTGTCATTTCCATCTGAAGCTGCTAGTACTTTATATGCTCTATCTGCAATTGCGATATCGTAAGTAATTGATGCGGATGCTCCTTCTACCTCAAAACCTTCAACTATTACATAGTTCACGTTATTAGAAATTAAAATCCCTCCTCTGCCATCAAATTCAATTTTAGGGGAATGATTAGGATAGTTTTTTAAGGTAATATAAGCTCCTTCAGTTCCGGATTTATTGATGGTAACAACATGTGGGTTGTTCATATTTGTATTGGTAGAAACATCAACTGTACCAAAGCCACTATTTTGGTATGTGCCATTCATAACGAAAACAGTTCCTCCTGCGGTTACTTCTGAAATACCTTTGTTAATAGTTAAAAAAGGGCTTGTTTCAGATAGACCATTATTGCTATCAGACCCGCTAGAGGAAACATAATAATTAGTTTGAGAATTTATATTTTTAGCAAATACTAGTATTCCGATAAAAGCCACAGACTTAAATGCTCTAATAATTTTATGTAATATCATTTTTTTAAAATTAATTTTAAGTTGTAATACTAAAAATGTGATGTTTTACAATTGGGAAATTTAAAAAAAAACACACGGTTGTAAAAAACACACAGAACTTAAAGTATTACTTTTTTGCACTATAATTTTTTTGATTTGTATCGTTATTTTTTTTAAATAAAACTAAAATAATATACTAATACTAAACAAATATAAAATTGGTAAGTTTAAATTAATAACATATTTGAAGCAAACCGTATTAAAAATGAGTTCAGAAAAAAGAAAAAATTAAGTGAGAAACATTTTTGTTTATATTTTAAAATATCACAAAATTAATTTCTCTAATCCATCAAATAGCATCTTTGTTTACTTTTGTTCGCATTATTTTTAGTTTTTCTCTATACTTTTCTACAAGTTTGTCATTATTTGGTAATTTTGAGATATCAGTATTTTGCTTGCTATCTTTATGATTATCATAAAGCATATTTCCTAAGTATTTTTCATCTTCATAAAATTCTGTATATGAATAATCCTTATCAATTATTGCTTCCCCTTGTTTGTATCGTGTATAGACCTCTTTTTTTAGTATTCTAGAGGGGTCTTCTAAAACTGGGATCAAACTTTTACCGTGAATATATGAGGGTGCTTTAATATTAGCAATGTCGCACAAAGTAGGATAAACATCTACCAATTCTGTAAAAGATTGGGTAGTTTTATTCTTTGCGTATTGAGGGGAAGAAATTATAAAAGGAATTTTCACTGCTTCATTAAATGTACTGTGTTTACACCAGAAACCATGTTCACCGAGAAAATAGCCGTGGTCACTCCATAAGATTATAGTTGTATTTTCTCTTAACCCCAAATCGTCTAAACCTTTAACCAACTCTCCAATTAAAACATCCATATAACTAACACTAGCATAATAGCCATGTATTAAATTACGCGCCAAATCATCGTCAAGTTGACCTTCTGAAGGAATGTCTAAATAATTTTTTCTCATTTCAGCAGAATTGTGTTGCGCTTCAATTGCTATATCTGGAGAGTTGTGAGGCTGATACACATTATCTGCTAATTGAATTGCATCATGGTCATACAAGTCCCAATATTTTTTAGGTTGGATAAATGGTAAATGAGGAGATACATATCCTACAGCCATAAAGAAAGGTTTATTTTCTTCTTTTAATAGGTTCATTTTATGGATAGCATTTTTGGTTATTTTTCCGTCATTATAGGCATAATCGTCTACATCTGGGTATTCAAATGTTGGTTGTTTCTTTCCATATTCTCCTCTTTCAGCATTTTTTATTCTTTCGATAGAAATCGGATCTTGAAAATCTGATTGAATTTGACCGTTGTCTTTTTCAGACCAATGCTCTTCAAAGTCATCTGAATGATGGTATATCTTTCCGTAGGATATAGTTTCATAACCATTCTCTTTAAAAATTTGATTTAATGAAACTGCGTTGGGTTCATCTACAGAAGCTCTAGAAGAGAAATCGTTGAAACGTTTTTCACTAGGACGAATTCCTGTCATAATACTTGCTCTACTAGCACCGCAAACAGCAATATTTGTATAGGCATTGTTAAACTGAAGTCCTTCAGAGGCTAATTTATCAATATTTGGGGTGATCATTTTAGTTTCTCCGTATGCACTAATTTTTGGTCTAAAATCATCAATAGAAATAAATAAAATATTTTGTTTTTTTAATGTTGGATTGGAAGCAGATTTTTCACTTTTTGTATTCTTACAACTCGTTATTGTAAAGACTAAAAAAAGGGTGAATATTGCTAGTTTATTAAAGTTTAATGTACTCATTATTATTAATTTAATTGGATGTTATTTCTGATGCTTTATAGCCAATTCTTATGGCTCTTGCTACAATCTTTTGGTTATTTTTTTGTTGTATTGGAGTGTGATATAAATTCCAATGATTTGTACCAATTTCTTTGCCAGTTTGATAACCAATTGATGCGCCTTCTGTTTTGCATTCTAATTGCAACATTCCTTGTGATTGTTCAGTAAAAAGGACATTTTTAGTTACTGGCTGCCTCATTTCTGGCCAAAATAGTTCTATTAAATCGTGTTCTGGAATAAAGCCTTTGTCGCCAATTTCTAATTGCCAATTGGCCAATGCTTTTCTATATTTTGATAAATGCTTTTCATAATTTGGATCCTCAGCAAGGTTATGTACTTCATAAGGATCGTTTTCTAAATCGTACAATTCTTCTCTTGGTTTGGTTTTCATAAACATATAAGCAGCATCACCTTTTAATTTTTTTTGACGATTTAACTCAATCAGTTTCGCATTCATTCTAATTTGTTCTCTGTATCTATTTCTATAAATTAAAGGCAATTGAGGTAAGAAGTTTTTAATATACACAAAGCGTCCATCTAAAACAGAACGTTGCATATCTGTGGTTTCATCAAAACGATCTGCAGTTCCAAAAACTAATTTTCTTGGAGCTTCTTCATATTTTCCGGCAAAGGCTTTGCCATCATAATGATTGGGTGGTTTTATGTTTAAAAGAGATAAAACTGTTGGGCCTAAATCCATTAAGGATACGATTCGATCATCAACTTTTCCAGCCATTTTTTTATTTGGATAACGGATAATTAGAGGAACATGAAGTCCCGTGTTTCCCACTGCACGTTTTTGTCTTAACAGATTTCCTCCATGATCACTCCAGAACATGATGATTGTGTTGTCTAATAATTCATCTTCTTCTAATTGTTTCATTAACTCACCAACCTGACGATCCATTTCTTCGATATTCGAATATTTACGAGCTATATCTTGTCTTACTTCTGGTATATCTGCAAAATAGGCTGGTACAATTACTTCGCTTTGCTTTACAGTTAGTGGTTTGTTTTTTCTTTGCCAAATTCTAGATTCATGGGTTACTAAAAAATTTCGAACATAGAAAAATGGTTTTCCGGCAGGAGCATCTTTGTAACTTACCGAATATGATACTTCATCCCAAGCTGTGAATGGTGCGTTAAATTGATAATCACACTTAAAATTATTTGCAGCATAATATCCTTTTTTTCGAAGAATTTCGGTAAAAGGTTTCACATAAGTTGGAGGTACAACCTCGTATTCTGGAATATTTCTTCCTGTTTTATCTTTAATTCCTTTATACGTTTTGTGTGTAACTTCTTCTGGGGTTTTGTAATTATGATAATCGCCAGTTCTCATATTATGAGCACCTATTCTTGCAGAATAAACTCCTGTAATTATAGAAAATCTACTTGGTGCACAAACACCAACTGTTGAATAGGCATTTGTATACCTTACCCCTTCTTTTGCAAGTTTATCTAAATTAGGTGTTTTGATAACTTTATTGCCATAAGAGCCTAAAATTGGCCCCATATCTTCAGTACTTAACCAAACAATATTTAAAGGTTTTTTAGATTTGTTTTGTGCCTTACTATTGATTGACAATACACAGCATAAAACAATAATTATTTGCTTTGTTTTCATATGTTTAATAATGTAATTTTACATAATCTTTGTCTTGTAATTTTCCCTGTAAATTTTGAGGAACTTTAGTCCATTTTGTATTTTTATCTAAAGGATGTAAAGTGGGTTTTAACAAGGGCATTTTATGAGTTATTAAAAAATCGTTTTGAGCAACCATCCACGTTGCTAACGTTTTTGATAATGCTTCTTTTTGCTGTTGGTATTTTTTATTTTTTGCTAAATTCTTTTTTTGATAAGGATCATTTTTTAAATCGTACAATTCTTCAAAAGGAATTTTAGAGTAGTAATTAGCACCCATTTTAATAAATTTATTTACAATCTCATTATCACCCAAATTAGCATCTACAACTTCTTTTGCGTTAAAGTTTTTTATCAATTTAAAACGTTCTCCTCTTACCATTCTTGAAGGGAAAACTTTACCATTTCTAACATTTTGCTTTGTAGCAACACCATAGATGTATTTATTAACTTTAGATTTATCTCCTTTTAACGTTTTTAAAAAGCTTTTCCCGTCGATTTCTTTAGGGATTTTTGTATTCGATATTTCTAAAAACGTAGGCAAAACATCTACAAAAGAAAGCAACGTATTTGAGGTAGATTTTGGTTTTACAACACCTGGCCATCTAACAATAAAAGGTACTTTTAGACCCTGTTCTTTTAACCCCCATTTTCCAGAAATTCCATGATCTGAGGCATAAATAAACATTGAGTTTTCTTTTAATCCATAATCATCAACCATTTTAAGAATTTTACCTAATTGAATATTATCATCTTCTATATTTTGATAATATCCAGGTTTGAAATTCCCTACTTTTCCATTATCATATGGCAATTGATAAATGTCTTTTTTTGTATATTTTTTTGTCTTTGGATAAGGCCCATGAGGGTAATCTGAAGTAATAAAAATGCAGAAAGGTTTTTTAGTGGTTTTTAAATAATTATCAATTTTATTTAAAGGCAAATAACGATGATTTATATTTTCAAAATAGTGAGACCAATTAAAAACAGCGTTTGGTTTTACATGACTTTTTCCTGCTAAAACTACCTCATAACCTGCTTTTTTCAAAAGAGTTGCTACGCTTTTAATTTGAGGTTTGACTCCTATATGATTTGCCATACAGCCGTTTTTTAAAGGATACATTCCTGTAAATATTTGCGAACGAGCAGGGGCACAAATGGCTTGAGCAGCATAAAAATTTGTAAATTTCATACCCTCTTTTGCCAATAGATCTACATTAGAAGTACTTACATTTGGATTTCCATACGTACCATAATCAAGTTGATCTTGGTCATCTGCTAAATAGAAAATAAAGTTTGGATTTTCTTTTAATTTTGAAGCTTTGTTGCTTTGTGCAACTATGCTTTTACAGGCTGTTAAAACCACTAATAAAAATAGGAGGAATATGTTTTTATATAATTTCATAAACTATTATTGTTTTATAAATTTAAGACTTGAAAACTGTTTGGTGTCTTTTGAATATGAAGATACAATATAGACTCCTCTCTCTAAAAAACGAGTGTCAATAGTAGCACTATCAACATTGTCATATTCGATCTGAAGCAATTGTTGTCCCCTTAGATTAAAAAGTTTTATCTGGTAAGAGCCTAAAGTATTGAATACTAACGGAAGTTCCTCCATTATGGGATTTTCAAAAATAGAAAACAGACTAGAATATTCAGCGGCATTAAAATCAGAAACTCCTAAAATACTATTATAATGCAAGGGAATATAGTCATTCTCTGACAAAGACCCTTCCAATTCACTTGAAACTAGATTCCATTGAGAATTTATATCCAAAGGGTGTAAAGTTGGGAAAAGTAAAGGCATTTTATATGTTATTAAGAAATCATTTTGATCCAGCATCCAGTCCTCTAATGCTGCTGCTAATTCTTCTTTTTTATTTTGATATGTAGAGTCTGTAATAAGGTTATTCTGTTCATAGGGGTCTGCATCTAGATCGTAAAGTTCTTCATAAGGTACTGTTGGGAATTTATTAGCACCTATTTCTAAAAAAGCATTGATGTAAGGATTCTCTCCTAGATTCGAAGCTACCACATCGACTGAATTATAGTTACGAATAAATTTAAACTGCTGTCCCCGAATCATACGTGAAGGAAAAACAGTACATTTTTGAATATTTTGTCGGGTAGAAATTCCGTACACATACTCATGAACTATCTCGGTATTTCCTTTTAAAGTAGTATAAAAACTTTTTCCATCAAGTTCCTCAGGCACGTTAGCTCCAGCGATGTCTAAAAATGTTGGCAATACATCAATCAAGGAAAGTAATGTTTCGGAAGTAGATTGGGGAGCTATATTGCCAGGCCATCTAATAACAAGAGGTACTCTTAGTCCTGGTTCAGAAACGCTATATTTTCCTGTAATTCCATGATCTGCAGCATAAGCAAATAGTGTATTGTTTTTGAGACCATGATTATCGACCATTTCAAGGACTTGCTCTAATTGTGCGTTGTCATCTTTAATATTTTGATAATATCCTGGTTTGAAATTAGCAACCCATGAACCATTATAAGGTAATTGGTAAATATCTTCTTTGGTATAATCAGTATCACTTGGATAAGGTCCATGAGGTAAATCTGAAGCAATAATTAAACAAAAGGGATTATTTACATTTTCTAAATAAGTATCAATAGATGTCAAAGGTAAGTATCGTTGATTTATAGGTGGAAAATATTTAGACCAGCTGAAAACAGATGATGGTTTTACATGGCTTTTTCCTGCCAAAACAACCTCGTAACCTGCTGATTTTAGATAATCTGTAATACTTAAAATACCTGACTTTACTGGTAGATGATTTGCCATACAGCCATTTTCCATGGCATATAAACCCGTGAATATTTGAGATCGGCTAGGTGCACAAATTGCTTGTCCTGCATATACTTTGTTAAATAACATTCCTTCAGAAGCAAGTTGATCTACTGCTGGAGTATGTACATTTGGATTGCCATAAGCCCCATAATCTAACTGATCTTGATCATCTGCCAAATAAAAAATAAAGTTTGGTTTATTTGTTTCTTGTGCTTCAGTAATCTGAAAAAAAACTAAGAAGAGTATTAAGAATGAGGGTCTTTGAAATTTCATAGATTTTACATTATTGTTTTAGAAATTTCATAGTTTTAAATTCACCCTTGTTTTCTGTGTAAATTTTTATAAAATAAATACCTGCTGAAAGTGAACCCACATCAATAGTTTGTTTTAAATTTTGAATTGATTTCGTTTTTAAAACATGTTTACCATCAACTTGATAAATAGCAATCTTATAATTTTCAATTATAGGAAAATGTAATGAAAAGCTATTATTTGCTGGATTTGGAAAAAGAGTAATTACTTTTTCTTCTAATTTATTTTCATCAATTTTTAATTGTGTTTTATCTATTTCATATACAAATGAATGGAGAGATAATACATCTATATTTACATTCGTAAAATTATCATCAATTGTAAAAGAAACATCATTTTGTAAAGTAAAATTTTGGCTGCTGTCGTCAGAAGTTATGTAATGCTTTATAGCTGTTGTTCCTTTTGGAATTTGAAGAGAAAAATCTTGTGAAGCACCTTCATTAAAAACTTGTAAGACAATTTCATCTTCATTTGGCGATATAAACGCACCAACCATAACATCATCTTGGGCATTTTCTGTTTTTATTACTTTATATCCTTTTTTTATAAGGTTGGTAAAATGTTTAAATGTGTGGTATCTTTTTGGTAAAATAATTTCGCCATTTGCCTTCCAAACAACAAGACTAGAATAACCATTATCATCTTCTTCTTCATAAAAAAGATGCATCATATAAGCTGTCATACCTCCTTCATTAAAACCTCTTAACATCCACTTTATATAGTTTGCTGCATCAGTCATAGAAATGTCATCGCTTTTTAAATTAGCAGATTCTGTAACCCAAACAGGTTTTGAGGACGCAGCTGTTTTTAAAGCATTCCAATTTGTATTGTGATTTGGGTCTGCATAGGTGTGTGTTGCCACCACATCTATTGCCGATTTTACAAGTGGATCTGCAAACATAGTATTGATGTAATTTGTGGCAGATCTATTTGAATTATTTGCGTCGTAAACTCTATAATTTTCTGGCGAAAGTATTTTTATATGATTTAAAGAGGCACTATTTAAACGAGTATTTATATTTTTTATAATACTATTTAATTCTGAAGGAGTTGTATTCATAGACTCATAACTCACCTCATAATCTGGTTCATTTGTGGGTGAAATAGCTGTTACATCAATGTTGTATCTAGATTTCATTCCTTGTAAAAAGGCTATAAGAAACTCACTATATTCATTTTCTCCTCCAGAAATTAAAGTACCTCCATCATTGTGTTTTCCATTTGTTTTTAACCAAGCAGGAGCAGAATTACAGTTACCAATTACATGATCAAAGCCATTTTTACTTAAACTAAAAGCATTGTTTAAAGCTTCACCAACAAATCGTGTTCTATTATTATTTGAGTTACTGTCATAACGTGTCCAATCTAGTTTTGAAGCATCTAAATCGAAAGGATTATTGTTGTCATTTTCTGGCTCTAAATCATGATACACAAAAAAACGAATCATATTTACCTCTAAATCTTTAAAACAATAGGTTTCTATTTGTTCTCTAACAGAATTATTTAGCGCATATAAATGTTCTGTTCTTCTCTTAATACCTGCTCCAAAACCTTCTATTGTTTGATAGGTTTCTGAAGGCTCCATACTTATTAAATTTCCTGGCACAACAGAAACTTCATCTAAGAAATAAGTAACTCCTTCTTGCATATACCAAAATTTTATTTTGTTTGAATCTGCATTAAAAGGTGCTGTAAATGTATGTGAATGTTTTTGCCAAGTATCTGTAATCCAAATATTTTGACCTTGATAACTATTTGCTATTTCTGAAGTAAAAACGAGTTTTATTTGCCTCGAGGAAGCTCCTTCTATTTTGGCATAAAAGGAAACTGTATATTTTTTCCCTGCTTCTACTTGAAAACCAAAATCGCTTTTTGTACTAACATCATAATTATTTGTACCTAAGGAAATGATTTCACTCTTTAAGGCTTTTGTACTTCCAGTAATTAAATTTTCTGTTGCAATAGAAAAATTAACATCACCTCCATTATTTGCTTGATTTGTCCATTGAATAAAATTAGAACCACTCGTAATTTCTAAAGAACCATTTTCTATAGGCAATTGATTTTG
>JAQWOW010000151.1 GCA_029245665.1 Polaribacter sp.
TTTAGATTCTAATAGTTTAGTAGCTGGTAAAGGAATTGAACGACTAAAAAAAGCAGGGATTACTGTTGTAGTTGGAGTTTTAAAGGACGAATGCCTGCAGCATCATAAACGATTCTTTACAGTTCATGAAAAAAAAAGACCGTATATTCTCTTAAAATGGGCGGAAACTAAAGACGGTTTCATAGCTCCTCTTTCAAAGAATAAATTGAAACCAGTTTGGATTTCTAACCAGTATTCCCAACAAATAGTCCATAAATGGAGAAGTGAAGAACAGGCGATTTTAGTTGGAACAAATACTGTAATTTCAGACAATCCTAAATTAGATGTAAGAAGTTGGTTTGGATTAAATCCAATTAGAATTGTATTGGATAGAAACTTGAGAATTCCCAACTCAGCTCATGTTTTTGATAAAAGTGTTAAAACAATTCTGATAACAGAGTCAAAAAGAAAGCAGAAAGAAACTCATGAAAACATTATTTTTGAAATAATAGATTTCTCTAAAAATAGTGCTAATCAGATTTGTAAAGTTCTTCACAAACATCAAATTGAATCTTTAATTGTTGAAGGTGGCTTACAAACCTTACAGACGTTTATTGATGAAAATTTATGGGATGAAGCAGCTGTTTTTGTAGCTGAAAAAGAATTTCAAAATGGTGTGAGAGCTCCGAGATTAAAAAAAGGATTAAAAGAAGTAATCAACATCAAAACGGATGTTCTAAAAAGATATAAAAATGATTAAAAATATCATTTTCGATTTTGGTGATATTTTTATCAACCTAGATAAAAAAGCGACTCATAAAGAGTTAGAAAAGTTAGGAGTTTCAAACATTTCTGATGAAATCATGTCAGTTGTTCATCAGTATGAAAAAGGCTTGATTACTTCTCGCGATTTTATCAACTTTTTTTCTTCCAAATTTTCTGTTTCTTCTTCAGATTTAGTGTTTGCTTGGAATTCAATTCTATTAGATTTTCCATTAACAAGATTGGCATTTTTAAAAGAACTTTCAAACTCAAAAAAATACAGGTTATTTTTATTGAGCAATACAAATGATTTACACATTTCTTGGGTTCAAGAAAATTGGGGATTAAAATTATACAACGAGTTTAAAAAATGTTTCGAAAAGTTTTATCTATCTTATGAAATTAATTTGAGTAAACCCAGTTCAGAAATTTATGAGTTTGTTTTAACCGAAAATAACTTAAACGCTCAAGAAACTATATTTGTAGATGATTTAAAAGAAAATACTGCTGCTGCAAATAGATTAGGAATTCATACCTGGAACTTAATTCCTGGTCAAGAAGACGTTACCCAATTATTCACCAAAAAACAAACCTTATTTTGATATACCTTTTTTTAAGCATTCTTTTTTCTACGGGCTTATTTGTTATTTTTAAATATTTTGGTATTTTCAAAATTGATGTTTTAAAAGCAATTGTGGTAAATTATATTGTAGCATTTACCTTGGGTTTTGTGTCTGCAGAAAAGAGTATTTTTATTTCAGATATTCCCAGTCAACCTTGGTTTTTTGGCGCACTATTTCTTGGGGCTATGTTTGTTTCTATATTTTTTGTAATGGCAATGACAGCTCAGAGAAATGGAGTTTCTGTAGCTTCTATTTCAGGTAAAATGTCTGTGGTAATCCCTATACTATTTGGTGTTTTTCTTTACAATGAATCTGTGACTTTTCTTAAAGTTCTTGGGATTGTAATTGCATTAGTCGCTGTTTATTTAGCTTCTGTTAAGGATGAAAAAAGGAATTTTAAAAATGCAGGATTGTTGTTCCCAATGTTGCTTTTTTTTGGATCAGGAGTGATTGATACAACATTAAAATATATTGAGGTGAATTTTGTGCCAGATCAAGAAGTCGCAATTTTTTCTGCAAGTCTATTTTCAATTGCTGCTTTTTTTGGATTGATAATTTTAGGGGTAAAAACTCTGAAAAAAAGAGAAGTTTTTGGTCTTAAAAATATAATTGCAGGAATTATTTTAGGTGTCCCTAATTACTATTCTATCGTTTTTTTAATTAAAGCATTGCAAACAGATGGTTTTGAAAGTTCAACACTTTTTACGATAAATAATGTTGCAATTGTAATCGTCTCCTCAATTGTAGGTTTGTTGTTGTTTAAAGAACATTTCAGCAGACGAAATAAAATAGGTGTTTTTTTAGCAATTTTAGGAATCCTCTTAGTAACTATAGCCTAGATGTTAGAAGACATTTATAGGACTATAGAAACACCATCAAGGGAAACCCTTTTTAAAGAAAAAGCGAGTAAGTTTTTTGGATACGCGTTTCCAGTTTTATCTGAGGATGACGTAAAAATGAAATTAGAATATTTAAAAAAAAAACATCCTTCTGCTCGTCATTTTTGCTATGCTTACCAACTAGGAATTAAAGAAATTAGGTTTAGAGTAAATGACGATGGCGAACCAAATAATTCTGCAGGATTGCCTATCTACGGTCAAATCCAGTCTTTTGAGCTAACCAATATTTTAATAGTTTCTGTGAGGTATTTCGGAGGAACAAAACTCGGAATTAGTGGTCTAATATCTGCCTACAAAACATCTGCAAAAATAACATTAGAAGCTTCAGTTATTTTAGAAAAAACTGTAAAAATTTATTTTAAATTGACTTTTAATTACGATTTGATGAATTCGGTAATGAGAATCGTTAAAGAAAATAATATTGAAATTATCCATCAGAAGTTAGAAATGTATTGTGAGTATGAAATCTCTATTCGTAAAAATGATGTGGATGCCATTTTAAATATTTTCAAGAATTTGTATCAGCTAAAAATTACTCCAATAAAATAGCATCTTAGTTTTAAATTTAAAAAAGTTTAGTAAGTAATTCTAAGATACAATCAATGAACTTTTAATTTAGAAAGATATTTTTAGAATCCTAAACCTTTTAATAAATAAGTTGGGCAACTTGTGGGCTTCATTGTTTTTTTATTCATGAAGGCTAAAACTGTATTTCCCTTACAAATCAATTCGTTATTTTGATTCGTAATTTCATAATCAAACTCAATCTTTACAAGTGGCTCTTTTTTTAGAAAAGTAGTGATTGTTAAAATGTCATCATATAATGCAGATTTGATAAAATTACATTTTAATGAAATTACTGGTAGTATTATTCCGTTGGTTTCCATATCTTTATACGTAATTCCAAGGGAACGTAACCATTCGGTTCTTCCTAATTCGAAAAATTGAGCATAATTTCCGTGATAAACGACACCCATTTGGTCGGTTTCTGAATATCGAATTCTAGTTTTAGAGGTGTGTTTTTTCAAAAAAATAAAAAGGTTATAATTTTTAGCGATGTTACGTAAAAAATAATTAAAAATCAATAGCAAAATCATTTTTTTTTACTGAATTTTATTCACACTTTTGTAAGACTCTAAGAAACGGTTTTAAAAAACGTTTTTTAAATCAATTAATAATTTAAAAATTTACTTCAATTACATGACTTTAACTGCTGATTCAGTATGGAACGAATGTTTGTCTTTTATAAAAGACAACATTAAACCACAGGCATACAAAACCTGGTTTGAACCTATAAAACCAGTAAAAATATCAGGAGAGGCATTGACAATTCAAGTACCCAGTAAATTTTTTTACGAATGGCTAGAAGAGCATTACATTAAATTATTACGAGTTGCATTGGTTAGACAACTGGGTAATGATGCCAAATTGATTTATGATGTTAAAATGGAAAACAATTACAGTAGTAATAGACCACAAATTGTAAAAATTCCAAGTTCTAATAGAGACCCATTAAAACCACAAAAAGTTACTATACCACTTGAATCTAATAAAAGAGAACTAAGAAATCCTTTTGTAATCCCAGGATTACAAAAAGTAAAAATAGAATCACAATTAAACCCCAACTATAATTTTGATAATTTTATCGAGGGAGATTCTAATAGACTAGCTCGATCTGCAGGAATGGCAGTAGCCAACAAACCAGGAGGGACTTCTTTTAATCCACTGTTAATTTATGGTGGTGTTGGATTGGGTAAAACTCATTTATCGCATGCAATAGGTGTAGACATTAAAGATAAATACCCAGATAAAACAGTTTTGTATATTTCTTCGGAAAAATTCACACAACAATTTATAGATTCTGTAAAATCAAATACTAGGAATGATTTTATCCATTTCTATCAAATGATAGATGTCCTAATCATTGATGATGTTCAGTTTTTATCTGGTAAGGTTGGAACTCAAGATGTTTTCTTTCATATCTTTAATCATTTACATCAAAATGGCAAACAAGTGATTTTAACATCGGATAAAGCACCTGTAGATATGCAAGATATTGAACAGCGTTTATTATCTCGCTTTAAATGGGGTCTGTCTGCTGAATTGCAAGCACCAGATTTTGAAACTAGGATTTGTATCTTACAAAATAAATTGTATAGAGATGGTGTTGAAATGCAAGAAGATATTGTAGAATATATAGCAAAGAATATAAAATCTAACGTAAGAGAATTAGAAGGTGTTATCATTTCTATGATTGCTCAAGCTTCTTTTAATAGAAGAGAGTTTTCCTTAGAATTGGCAAAACAGATTGTAGATAAATTTGTAAAAAACACAAAAAAAGAAGTTTCTATAGATTACATACAGAAAGAAGTCTCTAAGTATTTTGATATGGATGTTGCTACGCTTCAATCTAAAACCCGCAAACGTCACATTGTACAAGCAAGACAATTGGCAATGTTTTTTGCTAAAAGATTGACCAAAACCTCCTTAGCAAGTATTGGTAACCAAATAGGCCAAAGAGATCATGCCACTGTTTTACATGCCTGCAAAACCGTAGATAACTTATCTGAAACTGACAAACAGTTTAGAAAGTATGTAGATGATTTAACAAAAAAGTTGACTTTCTAAAACTACAATTGAAAAAAATCTTATTCAATCGATTAACTTCTGTAATAGACAAATAGTTATATCTCTAAATAAAAATTATTTTATGCAAAAAGTCCTGATGGTATGTTTGGGTAATATATGTCGATCACCATTAGCGGAAGGAATTTTACAATCTAAAGTAAATTCTGATGAAGTTTTTGTAGATTCTGCAGGAACAGCTGCATATCACATAGGAAAGCATCCAGATGTTCGCTCGATAGATGTTGCCGCCAAATATGGGCTGAATATAAAAAATCAAAGAGCAAGAAAATTTACTGTAAAAGATTTTGATCAATTTGATAGAATTTATGCAATGGATGATAGTAATTACAATTACATACTTTCATTAGCAAGGGACGATAAGGATGCACAAAAAGTTCAATTAATTTTAAATGAAAGAGATTCTTATCAAAACCAGAGCGTTCCAGACCCTTATTATGGGGGTAGTTTAGGTTTTGAGAAAGTCTATAAAATGTTAGATGAGGTTTGTACACTCATTTCCAAAAAAATATAAAATGATAGGCAAACTTTATTTAATTCCAACTACTCTCGGAGAAACTGAGCCACTAGAAGTAATGCCTTTGTCCGTTAAAAAAGTAGTTGAACAAATCGATTATTATATTGTTGAAAATGAAAAATCAGCAAGAAAGTTTATCAAAAAAATATCACCTAAAAAATCGCAACCTTCATTAAACTTAATGCTTTTAGATAAATATGCAGAAGATATTGAAACTGCAAGGTATTTAGATATTTGTAGAGAAGGGGTCAATGTTGGTTTACTTTCTGAAGCGGGGGTTCCAGCTGTTGCAGATCCTGGAGCAAGTATAGTGAAAATGGCACATCAGAATAATATTCAAGTAGTTCCTCTAGTGGGTCCAAGTTCTATTTTAATGGCAATGATGAGTTCCGGAATGAATGGGCAGAATTTTGCTTTTAATGGGTATTTACCAATTGACAAGAGTGATAAGAAAAAAGCAATTAAAGAATTAGAACGTTTGTCCAAAGATAAAAATCAATCACAAATTTTTATTGAAACTCCTTACAGGAATGAAAAAATGTTTTCAGACTTGAAATCTACCTTAACTCCAACTACATTTTTATGTATTGCAGTAGATATTACGTTGCCATCTGAATTTATCAAATCAATGATGATTGAGGATTGGAAACACCAACAGCCAAATTTACATAAAAAACCTGCTATTTTTATAATCCATAAGTAGCCAAACTAAATATTGGCATTTCTATCCGCTTCAATTGTAGAAACATCATATCCAGAAAACTTCTTTAAATAAGATTGAATAGAAGAACCATAAGCATCAGAAAAATTATGAGCTCCATTACTACGTAAAAATTTTTTTACGTTCCCTGCACCACTTAAATGTGCAGCAGCTAAAATTCCTGATTCTGTAATTTTAATTCCGTTCATACTTTTCCCTAAAGATCGTTGTATGTCTTTTCTTAAAATCCATTTGTTAACTTTGCACAGAGCTATAAATGCTTTTTCCTGCAATTCTGGATTTTTTAAAAATGCAGTTGTATTGTAAATTTTAAATCTTTGTAAAGTAGTTCTACCAAATTGGTATTTTCCTAAATATCCTAGTGTATTTACAGCGGTATACTTTCCTTGAGATTCTTTGAAAGCCAAAGCCTCTTTAAACCCAACAAAATCTTTTTGTAAATAGGGTATATTATACTCTCTAAATTTAGGAATTGTAATTTTGTTATCTGTATTTGTTTTTTTATCAATATAGGTTGCGTTGATAAATCCTAAAAATACAATACTTATAAATAGAAACTTTTTGATAAATTCAATCTTTCTGTTTTGCGGTTACAAAAGTATATTCAATATTTAAATATACTGACTGTCAATATGTTAAATTTCATTAAAAATACAGATAATGTACCTTAATCCCTCTTT
>JAQWOW010000192.1 GCA_029245665.1 Polaribacter sp.
TTTTCCTAATTTATCAGTTTCAATAACATCAACACCACATAAATAATAGATAAAATCTGGTTTTTCTTGGTTGATGAGTTTTGGGAGTGTTTTCTTTAAAATAGATAAATACTCATCGTCTTTTGTGTTATTTTTTAAAGGAATGTCTAAATCACTGGCTTCTTTTATGAAAGGGTAATTGCTTTTTCCGTGCATTGAAAAGGTATAAACGGACGCATCATTTTTAAAAATTTCTGCAGTTCCGTTTCCTTGATGCACATCTAAATCTACAATTAGAATTTTATTTACCAACCCTTTTTGTTGAAGATACCTTGCTCCAATTGCTTGGTCATTTAACATGCAAAAAGCTTCTCCACGATTTGAAAATGCATGGTGTGTTCCACCAGCAATATTCATTGCAATTCCGTTTTTCAGTGCAAATTCAGAGGCTTTTATCGTTCCGTCTGCAATAATCATTTCTCTTGCGACGAGTACTTCAGAAAGGGGAAACCCAATTTTTCTGGCTTCTTTCTGGGAGAGCGTAATATTTAATAAATCGAAAAAATATTCTGGGTCGTGAACTGTAAAGAAATGTTTGTTATTCGGAATTTCAGGTTCAAAGAAATTTTCCTCTATACAGGTTCCTTCGTAAATTAATTGCTGTGGTAACAGATCATACTTTTCCATTGGAAAACGGTGACCTACCGGCAACTCGTGTTTGTAAATTGGATGGAATGCTATTTTTAGCATCAACTAACTTCTTGTCCGTTTTTAACTGCCTTTTCCGGCTCAACAAAAGCCAACTTTCCATCTGGTGTATCTGTCATTAAAATCATTCCTTGGCTTTCTACCCCTCTAATTTTTCTTGGTGCTAAGTTTACTAATACAGACACTTGTTGACCGATAATACTTTCAGGGGAAAAGCTTTCGGCAATTCCAGAAACAATGGTTCTTGTATCAATACCAACATCAACCTGTAATTTCAAGAGTTTTTTTGTCTTAGCCACTTTTTCTGCTTCTAAAATAGTACCAATTCTAATGTCTAGTTTGGTAAAATCTTCAAAATTTATGGTCTCTTTTTGTGGTTCTAGAACCTTGTTCTCTTGCTCATTGGCAATTTTAGTTGCTTGAAGTTTTTCAATTTGAGCCTCAATAGCTTTGTCTTCAATTTTAGAAAACAACAATTTACCTTTGTTTATTTGATGATTTGTTGGTAATAAATCAGCTGTTTCAGTGACATTTTTCCATGATAGTTTTTCATCAATATTTAAAATATCTTTTAATTTTATTGAAGTAAAAGGTAGAAAGGGCTCAGAAACTATTGCCAACGCAGAAGAGATTTGCAAAGCAATATACATAATGGTTTTTACGCGTTCTTCATTTAATTTTATAACCTTCCAAGGTTCCTCGTCTGCTAAATACTTGTTTCCAAGTCTTGCCAAGTTCATTAATTCTTGAGATGCTTCTCTAAAACGATATCTTTCAATTGATTTTCCAATAATATTCGGAAACTCTTTTACAGCAGCTAAAACGTCTTCATCGATCTCTGTAAAATCATTTGGAGTTGGAACAATCCCATTGTAATATTTATTCGTTAAAACAACAACTCTGTTAATAAAATTACCAAAAATTGCAACCAACTCGTTGTTGTTTTTTGCTTGAAAATCTTTCCAAGTAAAATCATTGTCCTTACTCTCTGGTGCATTTGCAGTTAG
>JAQWOW010000203.1 GCA_029245665.1 Polaribacter sp.
TCGTTTTACCCAATCTCGAGCTACCTCTCGTATTAACTTATGTTCGTCAGTTAATAAATCATCTAAATTATAGTAATCAGGAGCTTGGAAGAGATCTTTTTTCATTCTTTTTTATTTATAAATTGAACTATTTTAGTCATTCTATTTTTATATAATTGTATAAATTTTAAACAAATTTAATGATTGTTGTTTAATTTTAATAAATATTTTTAAAAAAGCAATGTTAAAATAATTGATCAAAAACAAAGTTAACCATATAAAACCTATTAAAAGTTGATGAATTCTATTAAGTTTGTATAAATGAAGCATACTTTAGGAAAAGAAGAGCGTTTGAAGAGTAAAAAGCTAATAGAAAGACTTTACAAAGAAGGAAATTCTGTGAAAGCTTTTCCATTAAGAATGATTTTTTTACAAACAGAGCATACCTCAAAATTCCCATCTCAAGTAGGTGTTTCTGTTCCTAAAAGAAATTTTAAGCGAGCTGTTGATAGAAATAGAATTAAAAGATTGATGCGAGAAAGCTATCGTTTGCAGAAAGAAATTGTATACAATAACCTAGAAAAACCCTATGTTTTTATGATTTCGTATATTGGTAAAGAAGAATGTACTTACGAAGCTTTATTTTTAAAGATGGAAACATTATTAACACTCTTTGTAAACGAAACAAAAAAGACAAAAAATGATAAAATTTAATCTTTCAAAAAAAACATTTCTTGTTCTTTTTGTTCTTGCGATTTGTGTATCATATTCATTTAAGTCTACGTTTTTTGAAGTTGCAAAACAGATTGAAATTTACAATACCTTATTTAAGGAATTAAACATGTATTATATAAATGAAATAAATCCTGCAGAGCTAACAAATAAAGCAATAAAAAACACTTTAAAGGATTTAGACCCTTACACAAACTTCTACAATGAGCAGGACGTTGAAGATGCCAAAATAAGACGAGAAGGTGAGTATGGTGGCATTGGTATCTCTGTATATTATTCAAAAAAAGGGATTCAAATTAATGAAGTTTATAAAGGGTTTTCTGCTGATAAAGCAGGATTAAAAGTAGGCGATATCATTATTTCTATTGACGGACAATCTCTAAATAATATGGAAAGAGAGGAGCTTTCTACATTTTTAAAAGGCGCTCCAAATAGTACGATTATTATTCAAATTCAACGACAAGGAGAGACGATAGAAAAAGAAATCTCAAGAGAAAAAATTAGTATAAATCCGGTTCCTTTCTCTGAAATGATTGATGCAGAAACAGGCTATATTCTCTTAACTCGTTTTAATAGTAAAGCTTCCTCTGAAGTAAAAAAAGCTTTTAGAAAACTAAAAAAAGCCGGCATGAAAAAGTTGGTTTTTGATTTGCGCTCTAACCCTGGTGGGTCTTTGTTAGAGTCTATCAACATTTCAAATTTCTTTTTGCCCAAAGGGAAAATAATTGTCAGTACAAAAGCAAAAGTTAAAAAATGGAGTACTACGTACAGAACTACAAATAAACCCTTGGATTTAGAAATACCAATTGTACTTCTAGTAAATGAGCGTTCGGCATCTGCATCAGAAATTGTAAGTGGTTCATTACAAGATTATGATAGAGCGGTTATAATGGGACAACGTTCTTTCGGAAAAGGGTTAGTTCAACGTTACAGAGAACTTACCTATGGAACTCAATTAAAAGTAACTATTTCTAAATATTATACTCCCAGTGGGAGGTGTATTCAAGAATTGGATTACGCGAATAGAGATAAAAATGGGAATGTACCTAAGTTTTCCGAACAAGGAATTAACGAGTATAAAACCTCAAATGGAAGAATAGTTTTTGACGGTGGTGGCGTTACGCCAGACGTAATTATTAAATCATCTAAAAGAACAAAAGCAACCGAAACCTTGTTAAAATCAAGAGCTATTTTTAATTTTTCTACAAATTATTATTATCAAAATTCGCAAATAGAAGATGTTGCTAATTATGATTTTAGAGACACCGACTTCAAAAACTTTGTCAAATACTTACAAATAGATACTACATTTCAAACAAAACAAGAAGCATTATTTAAGGTTGCTTACAATGCATCACAAACAACGATTATTTCTAAAGAATATAATAAAATTAAAGAAAAATTATTCAAAGAAAAAATTTTTGAAATCTCAAAAAACAAGGATATTTTAAAAAGAAAACTTAAGGAAGAAATTCTAAATAGGTACTATTATAAAGAAGGGGTTTATCGTCATAATTTAAAGAACGATTTGACAATTAAAGAAGCAGTTATATTTCTGCAAAATCAAGATAGCTATGAGCAGCTTTTGTCTGCCAAATAGTTTTATCTTTGAAAAATTATATTTAGCATGGCAAACACTATAAAAACAGATAGAACAAGAGCACAAGAATCTACAAATGCAATAGAGAAGTTGTATATTTCTATGCGTCATTTGTTCAGTAGAGGCTTTTATAAACCTATGGGGGTTTCGGGGGAAACTCTCAGGAAGTCCCTACTTTCTTTGAGACCAGAAATATATGGATCTATTGCCGAAGATAGAATAGAGTTGAACGGATTGTCCTATGTATTAGAAAGACTTCCTAAAGGGATTGAAGAGTGTCAGTTTATCAATTTAACTGCAGATGAAGGGTATAGTGATTCTCATTTTGAGACCATAATTCCGCCAAAAAGAAGAAGAAATTGTTATAGAATAGACAAAAATCAGATGAATATCGAAATTACTCGAGGTAGGTCTGAGATTTATGATATTCTTACGCATTTGACTTTTTTGTTTATTGAATCTCACAAAATTCAAAAAAGAGTGACGCTAAATGACGGTAAAGACTTTATCAGAGAGTGGAAACATTTAGAAGAAATCGTTATTTACAACAAAAGTATTTCAGAGCAAGAAAGAGAGGTTTCCATGGTTCATTTAGGAAATATTTTAGGAAGAACTTTTGAGGAGGTTGTAGCTATTCATCAGGTATTTCAAACATCAGACAACAAAGACCGATTTTTTCATTTAATCTACTGGCTTGGAAAATTAGCAATCAATGAAGTTTTTGAAAATAAAAAGCGAACAGTTACTTTTAGCGCTGTTTTAATTGAAGAAATTGGCCATCATATTTATGGTGAAATTTGGGCCAATACGATAAAATCTATTTTAAAAGAAAAGAAGCTTTTACAAAGACCAATTCACATTATTAG
>JAQWOW010000239.1 GCA_029245665.1 Polaribacter sp.
TTTGTCAGATTATGCATCTGGTTTTGAACTTGGGCAAGGTTTTACAAACAATCCTTATGCATTAGACAATTTTAGATTAGAAAATACCAAAGCAGAATCACATTTAAGAATTGGGTGGATGCGATCTGTAGTTCATATTCACAGTGGATTTGGTAATAATTCTTTTGTAGATGAATTGGCTAATGCAGCCAATATAGATCCTCTTCAATTTCATTTAGATTTAATCGGAAAAGACCGAATTATTCAAGGGAAATCTAAATACCCATACAATACAAAAAGAATGAAAGAAGTGTTGAAAAATACAGCACAAAAAGCTAATTGGGGAAGAAAATTACCTGAAAGTCAGGGCATTGGAATTGCACTTCATTATAGTTTTTACAGTTATGTAGCAACTGCAGTTGAGGTCTCTGTGAAAAATGGTAGGGTAAAAATTGAAAATATATGGACAACCATAGATTGTGGGTTGTCTTTGAATAAAGACAATATTAAAAATCAATTAGAAGGTGCTGCCATTTTCGGAATGTCTCTTGCTCTTTATGGAAAAATTTCTACAAAAAACGGAGCAGTAGAGCAACATAATTTCTATGACTACCCAATGACAAGAATGAAAGATACTCCTAACAGTCATATAGATATTTTAGATAAAATGGACGAACCGCCAACAGGTGTTGGTGAACCCGGTGTTCCTGTTATAGCCCCTGCAATTTGCAATGCTATTTTTAATGCCACAGGGAAACGTTATAGAACGTTACCGCTGATTGATGAGGGATTGGTGTAAAATAGTTTATAATAGAATTTAAATCATAAGATGTGTTCTTATAAAAAATCCTGCTAAAAAGCAGGATTTAAATATTTATCTAAAACTGATACTCACCCAAAGGCTTTGGGAAATCTTCAGGGTTTGCAGCTAAATGATATCTTGGATCGTCAATTGCTTCTTCAATTATATCTTTGAAAATAGGACTTGCTTTGTATAGTAAAACTTTACAATCTTCACTTAAATGTTTTAGTCTAATTTTTTTATTTGCAGCTTGGTATTTTTCAACCAAAGCAAAAATGGCTTCAATAGCAGAGTGATCAGAAATGCGAGCTTCAATAAAATCAATTTCTACACTTTCTGGATCATTTTTGATATCAAATTTTTCATTAAAAGCAGAGATGCTTCCAAAGAACAAAGGCCCCCAGATTTCGTATACTTTAGCGCCATCTTCTCGGATGCGTTTTCTGGCTCTAATTCTTCTAGCATTCTCCCAAGCAAAAACCAATGCAGAGACAATTACTCCAGAAATTACAGCAATTGCCAAATCAAAAATTACAGTTAGCGCAGATACTAAAATCAATACAAAAATATCTGTTTTGGGTATTTTATTTAAAATTCTAAAACTAGACCAGGCAAATGTGCCAATAACGACCATAAACATTACACCTACAAGAGCAGCAATAGGAACTTGTTCTATATAAGAAGATGCAAAAAGAATAAACATCAATAGCATTACTGCAGCAGTAATTCCAGATAGACGACCACGGCCACCCCCCTTTATATTAATGATAGATTGTCCAATCATGGCACAACCGCCCATTCCGCCAAACAAACCTGTAAGAATATTTGCACTCCCTTGAGCAACACATTCTTTATTAGAATTCCCACGAGTTTCGGTTAAATCATCAATTAAATTTAAGGTCATTAAAGATTCAATTAAGCCAATAGCAGCAAGAATCAGTGCATAAGGAAAAATAAATTGTAAGGTTTTGAAATTTAAAGGAATGTTATAAAATGTTTCTAGAACAGGAACAGGGAAACCTCCTTTTAAACCCTCGCCACCTCCATCTTTAATAAAAGAACCTACTGTAGCCACGTCTAAATTTGAAAAAATTACAATTCCAGTAACTATCAATATGGCAATAAGTGCCTCTGGCAATTTTTTTGTTGCTTTTATTTTTGGTAAACCCCACATAATTAACATCGTTAATCCTACTAAACCTACCATGTATCCTAAAGAAGTTCCTTCTAGCCAAACTTTTTCTTCCCCTACAGTTTGTTTAAACATTCCTAATTGAGATAAGAAAATTACAATTGCTAAACCATTAACAAACCCCATCATTACAGGATGTGGTATTAATCTCACAAATTTACCAAGCTTAAAAAGACCCGCTAAAACCTGTATAATTCCCATCAAAATTACAGTTAAAAACAGGTAATATAAACCAAGATTCTCATCAGAATTCCCCATGGTATTTCCTTCAGCAACTAAAGAAACCATCACAACTGCAAGGGCACCAGTTGCTCCTGATATCATGCCAGGTCTTCCACCAAAGATGGAGGTAATCAAGCCCACCATAAAAGCGGCATAGAGACCTACAAGAGGATCAACACCTGCGACAAAGGCAAATGCCACAGCTTCAGGAACTAATGCTAGTGCTACAGTAATACCTGATAACAGGTCATTTCTTACATTTTTAACCCGTTTGGTAATAAATTCAGTCATAGTTTGGATGCTTTTTACAAGTCGCCAAAGATAGAAGGTTTTTTTGAATATTACCCTTCTTTATAAGTATCATAAACTAATTTAATATTAGCATATGAATTTTTTAAAGCCTCCTTAACCGCTTTCATATTTTTGAAGATAACCTCAGTAATTCCTTCTTCAATTTGTGGAACTAACTCTTTATTATAATCAGACGTCATTAAGAACCAATGTGTTTCTTTTAACGTAATTCCGTTTCGGTTATAAATATGGTATGTTGTTGTTAAAGGTTTTATAAGTTTTAAATTAAAAATTCCGCATTCTTCTTCAACCTCTCTTATAGCTGCTGTTTCGATACTTTCACCTTTTTCAATACAGCCTTTTGGTAAATCCCAACTATTATTTCTATATATAAATAATAGTTCTTTTTTAGGGTTTAAAACCAATCCACCGGCTGCAGAAATTATTTTAAAATTTTTAAAAAAAAGTTCTTTAGATAGTTCTAAATTATGGCAGAATATAAGGATACCATTAATAGAGTTAGAGGTGAGTTTGTCTAAAATTTCGGAAACAATTAAATTTTTAAACAAGTAAACTTTGTACTTATTTTCTTTGGGCAGAGAATCTGTTAAAATAATTGGTTTGTCGTTTACAAAAACTTTATACATTTGCCTTATGATATTAAACAAAGATACAGCAAAAAAAACAGCTGAACTTTTACTGCAAATAAAAGCTATAAAATTAAGTCCAAATGATCCATTTACTTGGGCCTCTGGTTGGAATTCTCCAATATATTGTGATAATAGAATTACTTTATCTTATCCTGCGGTTAGAATTTTTTTAAAAGAAGAAATTGCTAAAATAGTGGAGCAACAACATGGCAAGCCAGATGTTATCGCTGGTGTAGCTACAGGTGCAATTGCTATTGGTATTTTAGTAGCTCAAGAATTGGGAGTTCCTTTTATATATGTGAGACCAGAACCTAAAAAGCATGGTCGAAAAAATCAAATTGAAGGATGTTTAGAAAGTGGCCAAAATGTTGTTGTAATTGAAGATTTAATTAGCACTGGAAATAGTAGCTTAAATGCAGTAGAGGCTTTGAAAGAAGCTGGTGCTGTTGTAAAGGGGATGGTGGCAATTTTTACATACGGATTTGATGTAGCAACTAAGAATTTTGAAGATAAAAACATTGAACTTACCACCTTGAGTAGTTATGAAAATGTTTTAGAACAAGCTTTAGATAGTAATTATATATCTGACAAAGAATTGGTTACATTGAGTGATTGGAGAAGAAACCCAAGTGAGTGGAGACAATAAAATAAGAACTATGAATATTGAAGGAACGAAAGTCACAACGCAAAAGTCTGCAAAAGAAGTTTATACTTTTTTTACAGAATTATTAAATTTTGAAAACTTAATGCCCGAAAATATTGAAAAATTTGAAGTTGATGGAGATTCTTTCGTTTTTGGACTCAAAGGCATGCCAGAAATTAGATTAGTTCTTAAAGAAAAAATAGAATATTCAAGAATCGTTTTGGGTGCAGCAAGTAGTAAACTGCCTTTCACATTGGCTGCCAATATTGAGGAAGTGTCAGAAAATTCTAGTACAGTTCAATTACAATTTGATGGAGATTTTAATCCGATGATGACAATGATGATAAAAAAACCACTAACGAAATTTGTAGATACGCTTACTGATAATATAGCCTTACTTTAAAGGAAAGAAACTTCTTTTATTCCGTATTCTTCAGTAGAGTTGTCTTCTAACTTAATTTGAAGTTTTCCATCATTAGAAATTCCAGAAATTATTCCCATAAAAACATCACCATTATTATTTTTAAACATCGAAGGGATGTCTTTTTTGTATAAGACATTTAAGTAATTTTCCTCTAAAAGTTTAAATTTTTTAAGTTCTAGTAAATTTATTTTCTCTTCAAGTTCAATCAAAATTTCTTTTAATAATTTCTCTAAATCAAACTCAATTGAAGTTTCTAATTTTAACGAGGTAGGATTGTTAATAGATTCTGGAAATTTTTCTTGGTTCACATTCAGTCCAATTCCAACGATAGCATTTTTTATGTTTTCACCAAAAAAAGTATTTTCAATAAGAATCCCACAAATTTTTTTGTTTGCTGACAGAATGTCGTTAGGCCATTTTATATGAGTTTTTAATAAATTTTTAGACAACAATACATTATGAATGGCTTGAGAAATAGCAAAATTTAAATATTTTTGGTGAATTATTTTTAAATTTTTAAATGATATAAACACACTGAATGTGAGGTTTTTATGTGGTTCAGAATTCCAGTTTTTTTCTAGTTGACCTCTCCCTTTTGTTTGGTTTGTGGTAACTACAACAGTAAAATTTCTTGGGGTAGAATTTTGCAGCAAACTCTTTAAAAAAGAATTTGTAGAATCGGTGGCATTAAGTTTGATTATTTCCAATTGTTAAATAAAGTGTAAAGTACTGTAATTATAAGCAAAATACTCGCAAAAAAATAATAACTTTGCGTTAAATTAGAAAAAAGTTAATGACAAAAAAACAAGTAAGTACAGATGATTTAATTGCTTTAATCATAAAAGGGATTGACGATATTAAAGGAGATGATATTCAATTGTTAGACTTACGAGATATAGAAAATACTGTTTGCGATTATTTCATAATTTGTTCTGGTAATTCAAATACACAAGTCAATGCAATTTCTGGTTCTATTCAAAAAATAGTCAGTAAAGAACTAAAAGACAAACCATGGCACATAGAAGGCCAAACAAACTCAGAATGGGTTTTAATGGATTATGTTAACGTAGTTGTTCATATTTTTCAGAAACACGTTCGTGAGTATTATGATATAGAAAGTCTCTGGGGTGACGCAAAAATCACAGAGATAAATCCAGTTTAATTTTTTTATTTTTAAAATAAATGAGTAATTCAAAAAAAGACACAAATTCTAATATGCCTAAATTTAAGTTTAATTCGTATTGGATATATGCCGCAATATTTCTTTTAATTATGGCATTTCAGTTTTTTAGTAGTGGTGATTTAGCAACTAAAAGTATTTCTAAAAATGAGTTTAATGAGATTTTAAGAGAGAATGACATTTCCAAAATTGTAATATTAAATAATAATTTAGCTCAAATTTTCATTAAAGAAGAAGCTCAAGACAAAGAGCGCTATAAAAAGATGATTAATTCTGCTTTTTATTCTAAAGGATCTTCTCTATTTGAGTACAATTTCGGAGATCTTCAAAATTTTGAAAATAATATTGAGAATTCCAGGCAGTCAAGTAATTTAGACTTTGATTTAAAAAATGAAAATAGGACAAGTTTTTTAGATACGATTCTAAGTTTTTTACCTTTCATTATTTTAATTGCAGTTTGGTTGTTTTTTATGCGAAGAATGTCAGGTGGAGGGGCCGGTGCTGGAGGTGGAGGTCAAATTTTTAGCATCGGTAAGTCAAAAGCCAAACTATTTGATAAAGATACGAAAGTAAAAACTACTTTTGAAAATGTTGCTGGTTTAGAAGGAGCAAAAGAAGAAGTTCAAGAAATTGTAGATTTTTTAAAAAACCCTCAAAAATACACCTCTTTAGGGGGTAAAATACCTAAAGGAGCCATATTAGTTGGCCCTCCTGGAACTGGTAAAACATTGTTAGCAAAGGCAGTTGCAGGCGAAGCAGATGTTCCTTTTTTCTCTTTATCAGGATCTGATTTTGTAGAAATGTTTGTTGGTGTAGGTGCCTCCCGTGTTAGAGACTTGTTTAAGCAGGCTGCTCAAAAGTCACCTTCAATTATTTTTATTGATGAAATTGATGCCATTGGAAGAGCTCGTGGAAAAAATAACATGACGGGTGGAAATGATGAACGCGAAAACACTTTAAACCAGTTATTAACAGAAATGGATGGTTTTGGAACAGATACCAATGTTATTGTTATAGCAGCTACCAATAGAGCAGATGTTTTAGACGGTGCACTGATGCGAGCAGGTAGATTTGATAGACAAATCTATGTAGATCTTCCAAATATTAATGAAAGAGAAGAAATTTTTGAAGTACATATCAAACCTTTAAAATTAGCCAACGACGTTAAAATTGGTTTTTTAGCTCAGCAAACTCCTGGTTTTTCTGGAGCAGATATTGCAAATATGTGTAATGAATCTGCATTAATTGCAGCAAGGAATGGAAAAAAAGCAATTCATCATCAAGACTTTTTAGACGCTGTAGATAGAATAGTCGGTGGTTTAGAAAAGAAAAATAAAGTTATTACACCAAAAGAGAAAGAAGTTATTGCTTTTCATGAAGCAGGTCATGCAACTATTAGCTGGATGTTAGAACATGCTGCACCCTTAGTTAAGGTAACCATTGTTCCAAGGGGGCAATCTTTAGGTGCTGCTTGGTACTTACCAGCAGAGAGAATGATTGTACAAACAGAACAAATGTTAGACGAAATGTGTGCGACTCTTGGAGGAAGAGCTGCTGAAAAAATTATATTTAATAAAATTTCGACAGGCGCTTTAAGTGATTTGGAAAAAGTAACTAAACAAGCTAGAGCTATGGTTACTGTATACGGTTTAAATGAAGAAGTTGGTAACATTACCTACTACGATTCTTCTGGGAATGACTCTTTTGTGAAACCTTACAGTGAAGATACTTCAAAAAAAATAGATAAGGAAATTTCTAAAATGATTGAAGCGCAATATGAAAGAGCTATCGAATTGTTAGAAAAGAATAAAGATAAATTAACAGTTTTAGCCGAGTTACTATTAGAAAAGGAAGTGATTTTTAAAGACGACTTGCTAAAAATATTTGGAAAAAGACCTTTTGACGAAATTGATGAAACCACAGAAAAAATTGAAACTAATAAAAAATTAGTCAAAGAAAAAGAAAATACCGCTTCAGAAGAAAATAGTGTTGAAGAATAATTTAATATCTTTAATTGCATGAGTTTTTTTAAAAAAATATTCAATCTTTCTGCTAAAGAAGGTACTAATGAACTTCAAAGTCAAGAAGAAAATCTTTCTATAGATGAAGTGTTTGTCCATAATTTTGTTGCAAAAGGAGGGATGTTTCTATATTGTTTAAACAAAACAGAACTTACTACTACTTTAAATGATATATTAAAAGAAAACAATTGGAGCCAAATATCTCTATTAAATAATAGCTTATCTTCTTTTTTTAAAAATAAAGAAGTAAATTTTGTAGAAGAATTTGATGAAAATATTCCGGTTTTTTCAGTTTGTGAATATTTAATTTCAGATAATGGTGGTATATTATTTTCTTCAAATCAATTAAAAAGCACAAAATTATCTGAAATGCCTCAAAATTTTATAGTTTATGCTACTACAAGTCAAATGGTTAAGTCTATGGGACAAGCTTTAACTGGTATTAAAAAGCGTTATAAAGAAAATCTTCCAACAAATATATCTGCTATAAAAAATTATGCTGTTAATAAAAATGAGGATAATCTCTTAAACTTAGGAAACACTAACTCAAAAAACTTATATTTGCTGCTATTAGAAGATTTATAATATGAGCAACCTTTTAAGAAGGATTCTTTCCGGCCTTGTGTATGTTTTATTATTTTTATTTGCCATTCTTTTTTCAAAAGAATCATACATTGTTTTAACTTTTTTATTTGGATTATTAACTATTTGGGAATTCTCTAAGATTATAAAACTTAAAGGTCTAATAGGATATATTTTCTTTTGTTTGACATTATTTTTGATGTTGAAAAGACCCGAAAGTTATGCCATTGTTGTAATTCTAGTAATTACTATTATTTCCTCTCTATTTCTTATTTATTATCTATTTTTTAAAAAAGAAATTACCTTTCTTAATGAAAGGTCTAAGCTGGGCTTATTAATAAGATACCTTATTTTTCCTATGACTTTTTTAATCCTTTTACCTATTTATAAAGGATCCTACAATCCACATCTAATGATTTCCCTTTTAATTCTAATTTGGGTCAATGATAGCTTTGCTTTCTTTGTTGGAAAAAATTTTGGAAAAAGAAAATTATTTGTTTCAGTTTCACCAAAAAAAACACAAGAAGGATTTATAGGTGGTTTGTTGTTTTCATTACTATTTGCCTATATTGTTAGTAGGTTTAATACCAACTTTACAACTCTAAACTGGTTGATTATCGCAGTAATAATTAGTGTAATTGGTACTCTTGGAGATTTAGTGGAATCTAAATTTAAAAGACAAGCTAATATTAAAGATAGTGGAACTATTATGCCAGGTCATGGTGGAATGTTAGATAGGTTGGATAGTTTGTTTTTTGCAGCTCCGTTTGTATATTTGTATATTAATTTTATAATTTAGGTATGATTCGTTTCCACAAAGAAGGATATAAAATAATTTTTATTGCACTAATAGTATCTATTGGTGGTATTTTATTACTAGAAAAATTAATTGAAACTCCTTGGTTGGTTAAATTCATTCAAATTTTAATTATTGGCTTTTTAATAATTATTTTGCAATTTTTCAGAAACCCCAAAAGAGAAGCCCCTCTTGATGATAACGCACTTGTTGCACCCGTAGACGGTAAAGTTGTAGTTATTGAAGAAGTTGAAGAACCAGAATATTTTAAAGGTAAAAGATTACAGGTTTCTATTTTCATGTCACCAATTAACGTACACGTTACACGGTATGCAATGAGTGGAATTGTAAAGTATAGTAAATACCATCCTGGAAAATATCTGGTTGCATGGCACCCTAAAGCTTCAACAGAAAATGAAAGAACTACAGTAGTTATCCATAATAATTCTTTTGGAGATGTGTTGTATAGACAAATTGCTGGTGCTTTGGCAAAAAGAATAGTGAACTATGCTAAAGAGGGAGACAATATCATCCAAGGTACTGATGCTGGTTTTATAAAATTTGGATCTAGAGTAGACTTGTTTCTGCCTCTTGGAACAAAATTAAATGTATCTCTAGGAGATAAAGTTAAAGGAGGAATTCAAGTAATTGCGCAAAAATAGTTTTATGAAATCTCATTTAGACAATCAGTTTAATGATGCTTTCGATGAAATTTCTAAATTAAAAAAAGCGCTAGCTCCAGACATAATGCTTAAATTTTATGCCTATAATAAACAAGCAAATTTTGGAAATAATTTTTCTTTCAAAAATACCATGAATGTCCGAAGTGCATTTAAGTTTAATGCATGGATGCAATTAAAAGGAATGCCACCTGAGGAAGCCAAAAAAGAATATATTAAATTAGCAAATACAATTTTAAATCTTAAAAATTAATCTTATGAAAAGAGTAGTAGTTTTATCTTTATTACTAGTAGTAGTTTTAAGTTTTTCCGCATGTAAATCAGAAATAAAAACGGATTCTAAAAAAGAAATCAAAGTTGAGGTTAAAAAAAGTAGTGCAGCTTTTTCTTTAGAAAACGCAAAAAATGAAATTAACTTCATAGCCTATAAAACCTCAGAAAAAATTCCCGTTGGTGGACAGTTTAAAAAGGTAAACATTATTTCTGGAGGGGAAGGAAACACGATTAAAGAAGCTATTAATAATACTGAGTTTTCAATTCCAATAAGCAGTCTTTTTACAAAAAATTCAAGTAGAGATTATAAAATTAAAAAGTTCTTTTTTGGAATCATGGACAATACAAAGCTATTATCCGGGAAACTTATAATTGAAAATGATTCTGTCGGTTATGCAAATATAAAGATGAATGGAATTACAGAAAAAGTTCCTTTTGAATTTCGTATTGAAGCGAATACTTTCTTCCTAAATGGTAAAATGAACGTTACAAAGTGGAATGCTGTAGAAGCTTTAAATTCTTTAAACTTGGTTTGTAAAGAACTCCACAGAGGAGCTGATGGAGTATCCAAAACTTGGAGTGAAGTTGCTTTAAATATTGTGTCTACTTTTTAACTTTAAGTAAAAGCAAATTTATATTCAAGATCTTATTCTAAATTATGAAGGGCTTTTGATAGGGTTGAAAATTCAAAAGTAAAATTTGTCTTATTTTCGATTTTTTTTACTGAAATTCTCGATCCTTTCAAAAGAATAACAGCCATTTTCCCAAATAAAAATCGCATCAAAAAACCTGGAATCCCAATCCCTAGATAAGGTCTTTTCAAACTTTTAGCCAATGCTTTAGAGAAGCTTTTACTAGTATGATGCTCTGGAGCTACTGCGTTGAAAACACCTGTCAAACCCTCTTCAATTGATGTAATATATAGATTGCACAAATCATCAATATGAATCCAAGGCATGTATTGTTTACCTGAACCTAGTGGTGAAATTATAGGAGTTTTCATTTTAGCCAATGCTCCACCTTTTGCAGATAAAACGAGACCCGTTCTTAAAATTGTTACAGGTATATTTTTTTTCAAAAATTGATTTGCAGCTTGCTCCCATTTTTGGCAAACATAGGCCAGGAAATCAACACCAACTTTGTCTGTTTCTTTAAAAACTAAATGAGATGTTGTTGTACCATAATAGCCAATCCCTGAAGCAGAAATAAAACCCTTTAGATGAATTCTTAATGTATTAATTTTTTCAAAAAGTAAGTTAGTAGACTCAACCCTACTATCAATAATTTCGTGTTTTCTTTTTGTAGTCCAACGTTTTTCAGCAATTCCAGCACCTGCTAAATGAATTATATAATCTGTGTTTTTAAGTGCTTGTTCATCAATATAATTCGATGAAATGTCCCACTTAAACTCATGTTTTTTTTTGGGAGATCTACTTAAAACGATCACATCATGATTTTTATCAATCAACATTTGTCTTAGCCTTTTTCCAACCAAACCGCTTCCTCCTGTTATTAAAATTCTTGCCATACTGTAAAAATAAAGAACTACAATAGATACCATCATAGTTTACTATAGATAATACTTATAGGATTATTAATTTCCAATTTGCTAACTTATAATAAAAATTTATTAGTCTATTTTGTTTTATCGCCTTCACTCAATGATAAGAATTGACAATTGACTTATATATTAAAGCTATGTTAATTTTTTTTCAGGCATTTAATTAAGCCGTATTTTTATGGTGATGAAAAAAAATAATACAAGAAAAGGTTTTGTCTTCAAAACCTATGAAGTAGAAAATCAATCTCCCTTTGAAAAGTTATTTGAAATTTTCAAAGAATTAATAACACATACATCCGGAGATTTTGACGAAGCCATAGATTGGTTGCGTTCTTTAGATAAAGAATATAAGTTGACAGACGAAAATTATACGATTGATGATTTTATTGAAGACTTAAAGAAGAAAAGTTTCATAAAAGAAGAAATATCTGCAGATGGAATAAAAGATACTAAAATTACTCCTAAAACTGAACGTGCCATTAGACAACAAGCGTTAAATCATATTTTTGGATCTATAAAAAGAAGCGGTGCTGGAAATCATAAAAGTAAATCTCCAGGTATTGGAGATGAACATACAGGAGATTTTAGAGACTATCAGTTTGGTGATTCTTTAGACAAAGTTTCTATGACAGAAAGTATTAGAAACGCACAAATTAACAATGGAATTGACAACTTTAATTTAACAGAAAATGATTTAATAGTAGAAGAAACTCTGCATAAAAGTCAAATGAGTACCGTTTTAATGATCGACATTAGTCATTCTATGATATTGTATGGAGAAGATAGAATTACACCCGCTAAAAAAGTTGCGATGGCGCTTGCAGAACTAATAACCACTCGCTATCCTAAAGATTCAATAGATATTATAGTATTTGGAAATGATGCATGGTCTATTAAAATTAAAGATTTACCATATTTACAAGTAGGTCCTTACCATACAAATACTGTTGCGGGTTTAAAACTAGCGATGGATTTACTGCGAAGAAAAAGAAACACCAACAAACAAATTTTTATGATAACAGACGGTAAACCCAGTTGTTTACTTTTACCTGACGGAAATTATTATAAAAATAGCAATGGTTTAGATACCTATATTGTAGATAAGTGTTATTCAATGGCCCAACAAGCTAGAAAACTTCACATTCCTATTACTACTTTTATGATCGCCAAGGATCCTTATTTAACGCAATTTGTAAAAGCATTTACACAGGCAAATCAAGGAAAAGCATTTTATACAGGATTGAAAGGTTTGGGAGAAATGATTTTTGAAGATTATGAAACAAATAGAAAAAAACGAATTAAAGGATAAATGAGAATAGAAAATATAAAAACATTAGGAGCGTTAAAAAAAACAGGATATAAATCTAAATCTATTAAAGATGAGTTGAGAGAA
>JAQWOW010000251.1 GCA_029245665.1 Polaribacter sp.
AAGCGTGTAGGCATTTTTTTGACCAGCAACATCTGGAAAAACAGAAGCTTTAAACTCATAGGTTTCTCCTGCGGTTAAAGAATAAATTCTTTCAATATAAGCAAAACCACTAGTTCCTCCTTTTTCCATTCTTACATACCAATTGGAAGATGCTGCACCACCTGATGCAACATTTTTTGCAGGAAATGTAAAATCTGTACCAGTAGTTAGCCATGAAGCATCAGTTGATTCAATTTCAGAGTCTGCTGTATAACCAGTTTCAAAATTATCTGAATAAATCGTTTGTTGTGCATTGGTTATTGAAACAATCACAGTTGTGATTAATAGTAAAATAAAATAATTTTTTTTCATTTTTCTTATTTATTTGTTAGTTAATTGTCAGAGTGCAATGTACAAGGTGTTTTATTTTTTGAATACGCTTTGATTATCACTTAAGTTTCATTTTTTATCTATTCTACAATATTTCAAAAAAAAGTGCGCAAAATTAATGCGCACTTTTTTCTATTTATTTGTTAAATGTATGGTTCTTAATTATTTGATGTTTTGTTTTTTACAGAGCTATAATTATCTTTTAGGTTTTATTTATTACCCCATATTGAAAAATTTTGATAATTAATTAATATTTTTTACTAAATGTATGGCTATAATATAAAAATAGTTTGGTTTTTTTAGTGAACTTAAATTAGACTTTAGGTTTCATTTATTATCTCTTATTAGATGTCCAAAAAAAAAGTGCGCAAATTAATGCGCACTTTTTTCTACTAACTAATTAACTAATTATAACGATGTTATTTCTTTACTAATTTAAAGTCATCTACATGTAAAAGAACTCCTTTAGTCCATCGATATGTTTGTAAAACGACATTTTCTCTCCCTTCAATTACGGTGAACTCAAGATTGTGCTTTTTCCATTTGTTATCTTGCCCTGCTTTTACATCATTTTTTGCATACATATGAGTGTCCTCTTTTCCTTTACCTGAGAAGGCTTTTACTGAATAATTACTCTTCCAAGTCTGACCACCTGTATTTGTTAATTTAACAGCTACGCTGAATACATAGGTAGCGCCAACTTCTAAATTGGTGTATTTAACCAAAGTTGCATTTGCTGCGTCTCCACTAGTCGCAAACTTATTCGAATTGTTAAACCCTTTTCCTTTTTTTTCGGTCACTGTCCAAGTTGATTTTCCCCAGCCACCAAACTTCCCTTTTGCAAGGGTTAAAAGATCAGTTCCTTTTTCTAGATTTTCAAAATTCTGATTGATCTTGACTTTTTTTTGAGCTTGAATGCTAACATTAAAAGTAAAAAGTAAGATGAGTATTGCAAAAATATGTTTCATGTGTTTTAATTTTATTTCCGTTAAAACTATTAGAATATTTCACAAGGAAAGGTTTAAAAATTATCTCAAAGGTTTCAAGTTTTATCTTTTTACTTTTTATTGATTACAGTCAACATTTCTTCTTTGAGCTTCAATTTAATTTTTGCGAACTCCTTTTTGCTTGCCAGGTTATTCCATTCATAAGTATCGGTTGTATTATTATACAATTCTTCTTTCCCGTTCTTATACAATATATAGCGCCAATCTTTGGTTCTATAGGTGTAGTTTTGCTGCATAACATAGGAAACGTCTAAATCGGCAGTAATCTCAATATGCCAAAGAGCTCCAGGATTGCCATTAAAGCCTACACCTTCTATAGGTTGGTTTATTCCTGCACCTAAAACAGTTAAAGCACCATTGGGGCCTTTCCATCTCTTAGTTTTAGGATTGTTTAAAAAAGGTTGAATACTGTAACCATCTAATCGTATTTTGGTAGTAGACTTTTTATTTTCTTTTAGGTTGCATAGGTCTTTTAAAGTGGGATAAATATCGATTAAAGAGACAGCATGATGAACTACATCACCTGCATTTGAAAGTTGTGGATCTCTTATTATAAAAGGAATGCGTGTGCTTTCGTCCCACGGAGAGTTTTTATATAAATACTCTTTTTCGCCCATTTGCCAGCCGTGATCGCTTGTGAAGACCACGATCGTATTGTCTTTAAACTTGCTGTTGTTCAGGGCATTCATTACAACTCCAATCTGATCATCTACAAAAGCTACACACGCTAAGTAGGCTTGTAAAAATCTACGTAAGCCTTCATCATTATTCGGAAAGGATTTTTTTAATTTTTTAAAATAAGCCAATCCCATTTCAGATTTTGGATACACAGTAGTATAGTAAATGTCTTTGATGTCTCCTTCCTTAATTTTTGGCATTTGAATGTCTTCTAGGGGAAACATATCAAAATATTTCTGGGGTGCATATAATGGTGTGTGAGGGTTTACAAAACCAACTCCCATAAAAAAGGGCTGTTTGCTATCGGATTGTTCAAGTGCTTTTATTTTTTTAGCCACCCATTGCGCATGTTGTTCGTCTGGCATTAAATCACGATTATGGTCATCGATATACCGAAATGGCTTTCTTCCGTAAGTCCATCCGGTCTCTATAAATCCTCCTTCACCATCAGAAATAACAGGTGTATCTGATAATGGTGCAAAGGAGCCATCTACCACATTGATATTTCTAAAAGGTTCTGGAACGGAGGAGTGCCCCATAATCCGTTTTCCGTTTTTATCAATTCCACTAGAGGCGTGGGGGCCATAATTAATACCTTCTGGAACACCCCATTCATCCCAATATTTTTTTACGTTTTTATGTAATAATTTCCCGGTTCCAAGTGTTTTGTATCCGTTCTCTTTAAATAGCTCAATAAAAGTTTTTTTATCTTTTAATACTTTATGTTTAAAATGGGGTGTCCAACCAAAATCGCGAGAGTTGTGTGGATAGATACCTGTAAATAAACTATTTCTTGATGGTGAACATACCGGAACATTGGTGTGCGCATTTTTAAACAGGGTTGCAGACTGGGCAAACTTATCTATGTTTGGTGTTTTTGCTTGCGGATGTCCTCCGTAAACACCTTGATAATCATTTAAATCATCTACCATGATAAATAGGACATTCGGATGATTTTCTGATGCTAGATTCTCATTGTTTTGACAACTTAACACACTTGTTGTTGCTGCAAAAATTAAAATAAGATATTTCAAAAAGTAGTTCATAGAATTACTGTTTTGCATTAATTACTTCTTTAGCTATTTTTTTAAAGTGTTGAAAGAGTCCATCATAATCATTATTGGCGATCAATACTTTATCAAATAAGGAACTACCCATACCAACTCCTACAGCTCCTACTTTAAAAAAGGAAGCAATATTGTCTATAGAAACACCTCCTGTTGGAAGTAGTTTTAGATTAGGAAGTGGCGCTAAAACATCCTTAACATACCCTGGTCCTAATTGAGTAGCAGGAAATATTTTTACAGCTGTTACTCCAAGGTTACTCGCATTATAAATTTCTAATGGTGTATATGCTCCAGGAAAAATTGGAATATTTTCTTTGGTACATTGGTTTACTACCTCTTTGTCTAAAACAGGGGTTACAATAAATGAAGCACCAGCAGCAATCGCTTTCTTTAAATCTGTCATGGTACAAACGGTTCCAGCACCAATATTTATATCCGGATTATCCGAAGATAATTTACGTATAATTTCGCATGCATTTTCAGAATTCATCGTGATTTCTAAAGTTGTAAATCCTGCTTTTTTATAATACGGTAGTATTGCTTCAATAACGTTTAACGAAACATTTCTCAGAATACCGACTACCGGCATTTTATCAAATAATACTTGCTTATATTGTGCTCCCATTTAAAGTTTTTCTATTTTTTTTAATAATTTTAAATGCCCTTTAATAACTGAATGATCAACAGTTTCTTTTGAGAGAATTACCGTTTTTAACCCTAAGCCAAGTATTTTAATGGCCATATTGTACAATTCAAATATATTTGATCCAGCACATAGTTTTATCAAATTACAATTTACAGTTTTTAGTGCTTTAAGCTCTTCGCCTATTAGTAGTCCACTTAAATAATAAAAATTGGCTGTTGTTGATCTTTCCTTAAATAAATCACTAGTTCTTATATTAAACAATGTATTTAAAATAGATTGATTTTTACTTGATTTTATCACGCCTTTTTTAAAGGCAGTTTGCTCTTTGCTATCAAAAGACCCTGAACAAACTGAATTTTTTAAAATAGTGTTTTCAGTGATTACATCAAATACTTCACCTGTCATAAATGTTTTAAAATCTACTACAGAATTATTTTTAAAAATGATATGTTTACTGTGAGTTCCAGGAAGAATGAACACAGTGGTTTTTCCCTTGTCTTCATCAGATATCAAACCAAGAATTTGCGCTTCTTCCCCTCTAATAACATCATCTTTCGTTTTTATTCCGGAAATTAGATGTATTGGGTTTTTAAAAATTGACGTGTTAATTTTTTCTAGATAAATAGACTCACCTTTTGATGAAAAAGGCAATTGAGCATAGGGTAACTCCCTAACTCCTATAGAAGAAGAAGCCATTCCTGATATTAAAATGTTAAAAGTATCATCAATCGAACTTTTAAATTGAATACATTGTTTTTTTAGAAAATGAAGAAAGAATTCTTCTCTATTTCTTTTCTCGTTTAGCCAATCATTATAGATCTCTTTAACACCTTTTGTGGATGTTACCTCTTCAATAATTTCTAATGTGATTGTATCAACTAATCGCATTCTAAAATTAGAAGTTCCCCAATCTACACTTATAAATTTTTTGCTTTGCATGTGTTCATAATGTTTTTCAAAATTAAGACCAATGTTTACAAAAATGATGTCAGTCATTAACTGATTTTAAACATTAATTACCCTAAAAGGCTCAAAATTCATTCAATTATTTAAATTTAAAAAAGTGTTTTTATTTTTGGAATTTTGTGCTAAAATATTCTAATTGATAAACTATGTTAATTTTTGACAAGGAAAGGATAGTAATTGACACCGAAAATCAAGTAATTTTTATAACTTTTGCCATCAATTTATGTTTGAAAAAATAATGAAATTAACAACCATCATTTGGCTCTTATTAACTGTCCTTTTTTGAGTTTTTATTCAAAAAATAAAAAGAAAATCCCATAAAATATAAATATACTTATGAAGTTAAATTATAAAAATTTTATTTTAAGTTTAGTCGTTATTGCAACTACTAGTATTGCAAAAGCTCAAACTTTAGATGCTATCATAGAAAACCCTCAAGTTGTAGAAATTAATAAACTTCCTGCTAGAGCTTCATTTTTTGCCTATGAATCTAAAAAGTTGGCTAATAAAAATAGTATTGAAGACTCAGAAAACTATCTATCCTTGAACGGTCTTTGGAAATTTAACTGGACAAGGAGCCCAAAAGACAGGCCTATTAATTTTTACAAAGAGGACTACAACACCAGCAATTGGAAGGATATCCCTGTTCCCTCAAATTGGGAATTAGAAGGCTATGGAATTCCGATTTATACGAATATACCTTATCCATTTAGTTTCAAAACTACACCAACCCCTCCAGACATTCCAGACGGTTACAATCCTGTTGGCTCGTATAAGAGAACAATTAATATCCCAGATTCGTGGAGTAATAAAGAAGTTACCATTCATTTAGGTGCTGTAAAATCTGCATTTTATATTTGGGTTAATGGAAAAAAAGTAGGGTACAGTCAAGGTTCTAAATTGCCAGCAGAATTTAATTTAACATCCTACCTAAGAAAAGGAGCAAACAGCATTGCCTTAGAAGTTTATAGATGGAGTGACGGAAGCTATCTCGAAGATCAGGATTTTTGGAGATTTTCGGGTATTGAAAGAGATGTTTACCTATATGCAACTCCAAGAACCTTTGTACAAGATTATGTAGTTGGTTCAGATTTAATAAATAACTTTAAAGATGGCCAATTTTCTCTGTCAGTAGCTCTTGCGAATACACTTTCAAAAAAATTTAAAGGACAATTTAAAGCGACACTTAAAAGTAAAAATTCAGTTGTATTTTATTCGAATGAAATGGTTCAGATAGCACCAAATGCTAAATCAACTATTAAATTTAATTCTGTAATTGACGATGTTTTGGCGTGGAGTGCTGAATGTCCAAATTTGTATTTTTTACAACTAGAACTTATAGGGAAAAAAGGAAAAACACTTCAAGTTATAAATCAACATGTTGGTTTTAAAAATATTCAAGTTCACAATGCGCAATTATTGGTAAATGGAAAACCGATTCTGTTAAAAGGAGTCAATAGACATGAGCATAATTATAAAAAAGGACATGTGATTAGTAGAGAAAGTATGTTAGAAGATATTAAAATCTTTAAACAGAATAATATTAACGCGGTAAGAACAGCTCATTACCCTAATGACCCTTACTTTTATGAATTATGTGATGTCTATGGAATTTATGTATATGATGAAGCAAATATAGAATCTCATGGAATTGGTTATAAATTATCTGAAACATTGGGTAATAAACCTGAATGGGAAAAAGCACACGTAGAAAGAGTAAAAAGAATGATTTTACGTGACCGAAACCATCCTTCTATTATTGTTTGGTCTCTGGGAAATGAAGCAGGAAATGGATATAATTTCTACAGAGCCTATAAAGAAGCTAAAGAAATAGATTCTAGTAGACCTGTACATTACGAACGAGCGCTTCGAGAATGGAATACAGATATTGTTGCTCATATGTACGCCGGCTATAAAAAAATTGAAGATTATGCAAAAGACGATAGCCAAACAAGACCGTTTATTTTATGCGAGTATGCACATGCCATGGGAAATAGCTTAGGAGGTATAAAAGAATACTGGGATTTATTTGAAAAATACGATAAACTACAAGGTGGGTTTATTTGGGATTTTCAAGATCAGGGACTGTTGACAGAAAAAGACGGAAAAGAATACTTCGCCTATGGTGGTGATTTTGGACCTGAAGGAACACCAAGTGATCACAACTTCTTAAATAATGGATTGCTACAGGCTGATAAAAAACCAAATCCGCATCTTTACGAAGCAAAAAAGGTCATGCAAAACATCAAGTTTTATAAAGATGATTTGGCGCTTAATGAAATAAGGGTTAAAAACTGGTATTTCTTTAGAAATTTATCGAACTATAAAATTGACTGGACAATTATTGAAAACGGTAAAGAGATTGAAAATGGAACTATTAGTGAATTGGATGTTGAGGCTCAACAAAGTAAAATTTTACAGATTCCATTCAAAACAATCATTAAGAACACAAAAGAATATTTTGTCAATTTATCTGTCAAACTAATTCTTTCAGAGCCTTTGATTGAAGCCGATTATGAAATCGCCAAGGGGCAATTTTCACTAAATTCTAATCAAGTGAAATTACAAGAACCAAAAATAACATCAGGCGCATTAAAAAAGGTTTCTTCTAATACTTCAATAGCAGTTTACAATGATAATTTTAAAGTTCAATTTAGTAAAGAATCTGGAACATTAATAAATTATGAGTTTAACGGAGAGGTGCTAATTAGTAAAGGTGCACAAATTAATTTCTGGAGAGCACCAGTAGATAATGACTATGGTGCAAATACACCAAATCTTTATAGAGAATGGTTAAATGCTGGTAAAGAAAATCTAGATGTATCACATAAAATAATTGAATTAGACAATAGTGTGAAAATTGTTTTCAATCAAAAAATGCTGAAAGGTGATGCTTCCTTCACACAATCCTATAGTATAAATGCAGATGGAATAATAAAGGTTGAAAACGATTTTAAACCCTTAAAAGGAAAAAGTAAAATTGGTTTAAAAGGCCATAAGGCAAAATTGAAAAATAATGAACATTCTAATATTTATAAATTTGGAAACGAATTTGTAATACCAAAAACATTTAATAGGGTTAATTGGTATGGAAGAGGTTGGGAAGAATCCTATGAGGATAGAAAAAAAGCAGCTGATATTGGATTGTATTCAAGTGAAGTTTCTGATTTGTTTACAATGTATGCAAGGCCTCAGGAAAATGGAAATAGAACAGATATTCGATGGGTTAGCTTTACGAATAAAAATGGAATGAATTTGAAGTTTGTAGGAAAAGAGCTGTTTAATTTTTCTGCATCCCATTTTAAAAGAAAAGATTTAGATTCTGGAAAAAGCAAAAAAACAAGTCAAAAGCATGGACGTCTATTAAATCCTAGAAAAGAAATATTTATTAATATCGATGGTTTCACCTCTGGTGTTGGAGGTGTAGATAGTTGGGGAACTCTTCCAAGAGAAGAATATTTGTTGCCTTATGCTAGTTACAACTATTCTTATTGGATCATTCCAATGCTAACTGATAAGTAAGAATTAGCTTTTTATTATGATGGGTATACTCTATTGCTTTAATTTCAGAAAACTAGATGATGATTTTTTATGTTTATTTAAAAAGTTGTTATATAATTTTTTTTTCATTTGCCCCAATTTTTGTCTTTGGAATTCGTAAATCCACGCATCTTTTGAGACCCTCATATTCTCGTTATGTAAAATTAACTTTTCCTTTATAAATTAATACCCATGAAAAAAAATAAAAATGTCATCCTATTTATATTTCTTTTGTTGGCTGCAGTGTGTCAACTATGGTCGCAAAAGCAACCCAACGTAATTTACATTTTAAGTGACGATTTAGGCTACGGAGAGGTCGGGTATAATGGTCAGAAAATGATTCAGACTCCTGAGTTAGATCGACTGGCAGCAAATGGAATGCGTTTTACAGATCATTATTGTGGAAATGCAGTTTGTGCGCCGAGTCGTGCTTCATTACTCACCGGAAAGCATCCTGGTCATGCATACATACGATCCAATAGTCCTGGATATCCTGACGGGCAAACACCGATCACAGAAGACACAGAAACATTAGGTAAATTGATGCAAAGAGCTGGATATAAAACTGCATGCATTGGAAAATGGGGCTTAGGTAGTTTTAACAATTCTGGAAACCCTAATACCCAGGGCTTTGATCTTTTTTATGGTTATACTGATCAGCGAAAGGCGCATAATTATTATCCTGAATACTTGTGGCTAAATGGTGAAAAGCAATTCCTAGACAACGGAAAAGGAAAGCAGCATGATTACAGCCACGACCTTTTTACAGAAAAAGCGATTTCCTATATCAAAGAGAATAAAGACGCCCCTTTTTTCATGTACCTTGCGTATACTATTCCACATCTAAAATGGCAAGTACCCGATTTAGCACAATATAAAGATAAAGACTGGCCTGAGAAAATGAAAATTCAGGCAGCTATGGTTTCTAGAATGAGTAAGGATATCGGTACCATAGCCAATCTTCTTGTGGAACTTGGAATTGATAAAAACACCCTGATTATGTTTAATAGCGATAATGGTGCTCATGGTAAAGGGGGGAGTTTAGAGTTTTTTCAAACATCGGGAGCACTCAGAGGTATCAAGCGTAAAATGTATGACGGAGGTGTGCGATCCCCTATGTTTGCGTATTGGCCTGATACGATTGAAGCAGGTGTAACCAATGACCACATCTCAGCATTTTGGGATATGTTACCAACATTTTCAGAGTTAACGGGTGAGCCTATCAAAGGAGAAACTGATGGAATTTCTATGTTGCCGACCCTACTAGGAAAGCAAAAAAAGCAAAAACAACACCATTATTTGTATTGGGAACTGTATGAAGGTAAGCCCAATTGTGCCGTTCGGTATGGTAAGTGGAAAGCAGTTGTTTTAGACCGAAGAAACGGATTGAATATTGAATTATACGATGTAAAAGTAGACCCAAGTGAGTCAGTTAATGTCGCTAAAAAGTTCCCAGTAGTTGTTCGAGAAATTGTTGCCATGATGAAAAAAGCTCATGTGAAGAATGCTTTTTGGGATGTTGACAATAAACCGCTTTTTAATGCCGCCGCTGCCGCCAAAAAAAATGGGGTACAACCAGATTTAAGCAATCCCTACTATAAGACTCATAGAAACAAAAAAACACACTAAGATTATGCGTAAAAATCAGTTCATACTTGTCCTATTTTTTTTAGCAACAGGTATTATTTCAAAAGCACAAAATCAGCCCAATATCCTTTGGATTTATGCAGAAGACACTTCTCCTTGGATGGGATGTTACGGCGATGAAATAAATACAAACGCTACTCCAAATATTGACTTTATTGCCAACCAAGGGGTACGGTTTGACAACGCATTTGTCCCTGCTCCTGTATGTTCAGCCACTCGATCGGCGATGATTGTTGGCCAGAATTCAATTCGTTTTGGAGCCCATGAGCATCGTTCATCAAGAACTAGTAAAACAAAAATTTATCTTCCTCAAGGGTACAAATTACTTCCTGAAATTATGAAAGAAAATGGGTATTCAACTTTTAACAATGGAAAGGGAGATTACAATTTCGTTTGGAATAAAAAAGAGGTGTATACTGTCAATACAAAAAGCAAAACAGACTTCACAGAATTGAAAGATATGCAGCCTTTCTTTGGGCAAATTCAGACATATGGAGGAAAAAATAACACCTATAAATTTCCAAAGCATAGAAAGGTAAATCCGAGTGAGGTTCGGGTTCCTGCTGATTATCCCGACAATGAAGTGTTTAGAGGGGTTATCGCACAACACTACGATGCCATTCGTAAAGACGACGATTTAATTGGAAATATTTTAAAAGGATTAAAAGAAGCAGGGTTGGATCAAAATACCATTGTGGTTTATTTTTCGGATCATGGTGCAAATAATTTATTAAGACACAAACAAATGACAACCGAAGGAGGCTTACATGTCCCCTTTGTTGTAATGGGACCTGAAAAATTTGTTCCAAAAAAGCAAGTCAGAAAAGATCTTGTAAACATGCTAGACTTATCTGCAACTACGTTGGCTTGGGCAGGTATAGATCAACCTTTATGGTATGAAGGACAGAATTTGTTTGCTGAAAATTTTAAAGAACGAACTTTTGTAGGCGGACAAAAAGACAGATTAGATCATACCATAGACCGTGTTAGAACGATACGTACTGAAGATTTTCGTTATGTTAAAAATTATAAATTAGACCGCATTTTATTACAGCCTCAGTATCGCGATAAAATGAACTATACCAAAAATATACACGAACTCTACCAAACTGGAAAACTATCCGAAAAGCACAGAGAAATTTATTTTGGAGAACGACAACCGGAAGAATTGTACAAGGTATCTGAAGATCCTGAAATGATTCATAATTTAGCAAACAATCCTGTTTACAGAAAAGAGCTGAAACAACATCGAAATATAATGGCTAAATGGCTAGCCAAAGGAGACAAAGGCATTGAAGAAGAACCTATTGAAAGTTTAATCGCTAACGGTGAAGAAAAAAAATGGGGTGAAGGGGTGAATGCAGAATATGAAGTTTACAGAACGGATAGTGATGGCGATGGTTTGTCCGATAAGTGGGAAACGCTAAACAACAGAAATCCCAAAGATGGGCTGTTACTTTTCAATTTCAACAATGGGGGTTGGCAAACCGAGGGTTGGTTCTCAAATGATATCAGATCTAATTTAGCAGGATTTTTGGGATATCTAGATTTTACTTTGAGCAAGAGAAAAGGTACTCTTTCTAGAGAAAACTTAGCGATTAAAACGACCAAAGAAGATAAGCTGCTGCTACTAAAGTTAAAATCAGATACAGATTTAACAGTGAGTGTTTTAGCGAATAAAAGCTTCATTGGAAAAAGTAAAATTAAGGCAATCAATCAATACACTAACTTAGAAATAAAACTTTCAGAGGCAAATTGGAAAGGTGTGATCAATTCACTAGATATCAGTTTTAAAGCAAAAAAAGGAGCAACTATAGAAATTGACCACATAAAAATAAACAGATAATTAACAACTTTTTTTTAAGGTTTAACCAATTATGAAAAATAATTTAAATATACTGGGACTAATACTACTTAGTTTTTGTTTCAATGCAAGAAGTCAAGAGTATTCAACTGCAGGTTTTTATCAAACGAATCAAGACGTCAGAAAAGCAAGCAATTTTAATGTTGGGTGGCGATTTATCAAACAAGATGTTGCAGGTGCTGAGGCTGTAAATTTTGATGATAGTAAGTGGAGTGTGGTGAATTTACCTGATGGTTTAGAATTACTTCCATTAGTTGCAAGTGGAGGGGTAAATTACCAAGGACCTGCTTGGTATAGAAAATATTTTACTCCCGATGTTGCCTCAAAAGGGAAAAAGATAATGCTGCATTTTGAGGGTATTATGGGGAAATCAAAAATCTGGATTAATGGTGAATTAGTCCGAGAGAATTTTGGTTCGTACTACCCAATACACATTGATGTTTCTAAGTATTTGAAAGTTGGTGAAAGCAACGTCATCGCCGTACGTGCTGACAATAGCAATGACCCACTTTATCCCCCAGGAAAACCTCAGGAAACGTTAGATTTCACCTATTTTGGTGGTATTTACAGAGACGTATGGCTAATTACCCATAATAAAGTGTACGTAACGCATCCTTTAGCGGTTGACAAAGTAGCTGGTGGCGGTGTGTTTGTGCATTATGAATCGCTCTCAGAAAAATCTGCAAAAGTAGTTGTAGATGTAGACATCGCCAATGATGGAATTGGTCGCAATGTGAAATTGTTATTATCCTTAAAAGATAAAAACGGAACAGAGGTGGCAACAGCAAAAAAAGCGTTGACACTTGCAAGCAAAAGTTCTGAAAAAGCAACGCTAAAATTAACCGTTAAAAAACCAAAACTTTGGTCACCAGACAGTCCACATTTGTACAACTTGTTTGTAACGATAAAAAATAAAAAAGGAAAGGTGTTGGAGGAATTTAGGAAGCGTATTGGAATCCGAACTATAGAAATGAGAGGGAAAGATGGTTTTTACCTAAACGGAAAGCGTTATCCTGAAAAATTAATTGGAGCCAACAGACATCAAGATTTTGCACATATAGGTCATGCATTACCAAATAACTTACATTACCGAGATGCTTTAAAATTACGTCAAACAGGTATGCGTGTCATTCGTTCTGCACATTATATTCAGGATCCTGCGTTTATGGATGCTTGTGACGAGCTTGGTTTGCTTACAGTAACGACAATTCCGGGATGGCAGTTTTGGAATAAGAAACCTATTTTTATGGAACGTATGCTGAAGGATGTCCGTAATTTATTTCGTCTTGAACGAAATCGTCCATCAGTTTTGTTATGGGAAATTGTTCCAAATGAAACCCACTTTCCTGATGAATATGCACTAAAAGCTACTCAAGCAGCAAAAGAAGAATACCCCTATTCAGGGAAATATACTGTTGCTGATGCACGCACACACAGATCACAATCTCAAAAATATTTTGATGCATTGTATGCTAATGATATTGTTTTGAAGCATAATAATAAATCTATTTTTAAACGTGAATGGGGTGATTTTGTAGACAATTGGGTAGATCATAATTCGGTAAGTCGTGTGGCAAAACAATGGGGAGAAATACCGCAAATAAGACAATCTATGCACTACTTTAAAGAAGACTGGATAGAAGGTGATAAGAATGTTATGTGGCCATCGCTAACCATGATTTACGGTGCAAGTAGCTCTTTGATTGGTGCAACACTTTGGCACCCTTTTGATCATCAGCGCGGATATCACCCAGACCCTTTTTGGGGAGGAATTATGGATGCTTACCGACAGCCCAAATTTTCATATTACTTACTTAAAAGTCTTTTACCCACCGAGGGTTTAGAAGATGTACCACATGTAAAAGCAGCACCTTTTGTATATGTTGCTCATTTAATGAGCCCTTTTTCACCTGAAGATGTCGTGGTATTTACCAATTGTGAAGCGGTGAAATTAACCTTATATGGTGAAGAAGTTGGTGTTAAAAAAGCAATTGATCCAAACAGCCCTGTTCCGCGAGTTCCTGTCGTTTTTAAAAACGTATTTAAATATACTGATGTAAGAAATAAGAATAAAAAAGGATACGGTAAGATCAATCAAAAATATGTTGAAGGAGCTTTAATGAAAGCTGAAGGAATCATCAACGGAAAAGTAGTTACAGACCACAAACGTTGGCCGGTAGGGAGAAAGCGAAGATTGATTTTAAAAGTAGATGATTCCAAAATTCAACCTGTGGCAGATGGAAGCGATATTACCACGGTGGTAGCATATTTGGTAGATGCTGGCGGAGCAATTAAACGATTGAGCGATGAATATGTTCGCTTTACAGTTGAAGGTGAAGGCGAATTAATTGGAGGTGAAGAAAATGCGATCAACCCACAAAAACTACTTTGGGGAGAAGCGGTTGTACTTATTAGATCTTCTATAAAGCCAGGAAAAATTCATGTAAAAGCAGAATTACTTAAAGACGGTATAAATGTTCCAGATTTTGCAGAAATTGAATATAGTACAGTAGCATCTGGGCAGGATTTGTCTTACAGTGAATTGCCTAAGAAAGCTACTCGTAATGTAAATTCAACTTTAAAAGATGAAAGTAAAACATTAAAAAAAATGCGTGTTGAGTTACAAAAAGTAAAAAAGCAACTTCAACAGTATAAAATTAACGAAGTTGGAAAACAACAACAGAAATTCATCGAGTAATTAAAAATTTAAATGAGTTAAAATGACCTACAGTAGAATTTTTTCTTTTACCTATTTTCTAATACTTACATTAATAATAGCTGGATGTGCTCAGAGTAAGAAGATCACATTTGAGAGGGACTTTAATTTTGATTGGAAATTTTCGTTGATGGATAGCCTAGACGTTGCTTATCAAAACAATTTTGACGATTCAAATTGGAAAACTGTTCAATTACCCCACGATTGGAGTATAGAATCCCCTTTTGATTCTATCAAAGGAGATGGAGCCACTGGGTATTTACCTGGAGGAAGGGGATGGTATCGAAAACACTTTGACATGCATTTTCAAAAAAATGAGGTCGTTTCTGTGCTATTTGATGGAGTTTATAATCGTTCAGAGATCTGGGTTAATGGCCAAAAAGTAGGTGCTCAAAAATATGGATATGCTCCTTTTAAATTTGATATTACCAAGTATCTTAATAAAAATGGGAAAGGAAATATTATCTCAGTAAAAGTAAATCATAGTAGATTTATAGATAGTCGATGGTATACGGGCTCTGGAATCTATAGAAATGTTAAACTGATAAAAACCAATAAACTGCACATTCCTATTTGGGGAACTTATATAACAACTCCAGAGGTCTCTAAATCTTTTGCAAAAGTACATCTTCAAGTAGTATTAGACAATCAATATAAGACAACACAAATTGCTGATGTCATAACCAGAATTTATGATCATAATAACAACGTAGTTATAGAACTTATCAATAAAAATAAATACTTAAAACCACAAAATCAAATCTTTTATCAAGAGGGTGAGATTGAGGCTCCTCGGCTATGGTCTCCAAAAAACCCTCATCTTTACAGGGCAATTACTTCAGTATATGTAAACAACGAATTACTCGATGAACATTCGACCATTTTTGGCATTAGAAGATTTAGATTTGACCCTGAATTAGGCTTCTTTTTAAATGGTGAAAATATAAAGATTAAAGGGGTCAACATTCATCATGATGCTGGTTTGGTAGGTGCTGCTGTTCCCAAAAATGTTTGGATAAGACGGCTAAAGAAATTGAAAGAAATGGGAGCCAATGCCATACGGTCTGCTCACAACCCAGCTTCGCAAGAATTTTTGGATGTTTGCGATGAACTTGGTTTTTTGGTACAAGATGAATTTTTTGACGAATGGGATTACCCCAAAGACAAACGATTAAATGTATGGGAAAGACATGACGATTATATTTCTAGAGGTCTTGCAGATTATTTTAGAGAAACTGCAGAAAAGGATTTGAAAAATACTGTATTGGCCCACAGAAATCACCCCTCCATTTTTCAATGGAGTATTGGTAATGAAATTGAATGGACATACCCCAACGTAAAAGCAGCTACTGGATATTACAAAGGGGATAAACGTGTTGCACAGCGCCGCTGGGCAGAACCTCCCAATACACCAGAGCAAATTGGAGCGATGTATAAAAGTTTACCATCTTCTGAGTTCACTATTGGAAATACCGCTCAAAAATTAGCAAATTGGACAAGACAATTAGACACCACACGATTCATAACCGCAAATTGTATTATACCTACAGGTAGTTTTGAAACTGGGTATACAGATGCTCTAGATGTAGTAGGATTTAGCTACAGACAAGCTATTTACGATTATGCGCATAGAAATTACCCAAACCAACCTATTATGGGGACAGAAAATTGGGGACATTGGCACGAATGGAAAGCGGCTTTAGATCGTCCTTTTGTGGCAGGTATTTTTCTGTGGACAGGAATAGATTACTTAGGAGAAGCGTCTGGTAAATGGCCTAAAAAAGGATCGGGAAGTGGACTGCTAGATTTAGCTGGATTTGAAAAACCTCGTTACCACATGTTTAAATCGTTATGGAATGATGAACCTCATATATACATAAGCTCACAAAAATTAAAAGATTCAGAATATAAGATTGATTCTAAAGGAAAAATCAGTTATAAGAAAAAAGAGGGTTGGAAGTTTAAAACTTGGAAATGGCAAGACGTAAATGAACATTGGAATTATGTTCATGACGAACAAATTATTGTTGAGGTAATTTCCAACACAGATAGCGTGGAATTATTTTTAAATGATCAATCTTTGGGAATGAAATATTTATCGGATTTTCCAGATAGAATTTACAAATGGCTGGTCCCGTTTCGTGAAGGAAAATTGGTTGCAAAAAACCAAAAAATGGAAGCAACAATTCAAACCGCTCTAGAGCCCGCTACTATTCTGCTTACAACAGACAAAAAACAATTAAATTCAGACGGTTACGATGTTGCTCATATTATTGCTCGATTGTTTGATAAAAAAGGGAATCCTGTTTTGCACAGTAACAAGAAAATCACCTTCTCTATTCAAGGAAATGTAAGGAGTTTGGGGGTTGATAACGGTAGTAATACAAATCCCGGCCCTTATAATTCAAATACAGTAATTACAAATAACGGTAATGCAATGTTGATTCTGCAATCTCATAAAGATGCTAAAGGGACTGTGAAAGTTAAAGCTCTAGGGAATACATTGAGAAGTAATACAATTGAATTAAATTTTGAATAAAAAAATATGAAAATAAAATTAGTACTTGCTGTTTTTTTATGCATTCAGCTTCTAAATGCCCAAGAAAATATACCTCCAAATATTATATTAATTAATATCGATGATATGGGGTGGAAAGATGTTGGTTTTATGGGGTCAAAATACTATGAAACGCCGAATATAGATCGGCTAGCCTCTCAAGGAATGGTTTTTACAAATGGGTATGCAGCTGCATCTAATTGCGCACCAAGTAGGGCTTCTCTGATGACAGGGTTATGGACACCACGACATGGCATATATACTGTAAATACTTCGGAAAGAGGAAAACAAAAGGACCGAAAGTTAATTCCTATAAAAAACACGAGAACCCTTTCTAGTAAATTAAAAGTGATTCCACAAATTTTAAAAGAAAAAGGATATGTTACCTGTCATGCAGGGAAGTGGCATTTATCAGACGACCCTAAAACTTTTGGCTTTGATGTCAATATCGGTGGAAGCCATGCGGGATTTCCAAAGAGTTATTATCCGCCCTATAAAAACGTTGTTGTTGAAAAAGGAGAAAACTCCTATTTAACCGATTTAATTACAGAAAAAACCATGCTATTTATTCAAAATTCACAGCAGCCTTTCTTTCTGTATTATTCTCCGTATGCAGTGCATTTACCAATCAATCCAGTGAAAGAATTGTTGCCAAAATATACAAGCAAAATGCCTCACAATGGTCAAGGAAATGCGAAGTATGCTACGATGATTGAAAACCTTGACCGAAACATTGGATTATTATTAAACAGTTTAAAAGACCCAAACACTCTAATAGTTTTCACTTCTGATAATGGTGGATTGTTCGGAATCACAGATCAAAAACCTTTAAGAGCTGGGAAAGGAAGTTATTACGAAGGAGGGATTCGAGAACCTTTTGTGGTTGTTTGGAAAAACAAAATTGAAGAGAATTCTAAAAGTGAAACCCCTGTCTCACATGTAGATATTTTTCCAACAATTTTACATGCAGCTTCTATTTCAGAATACAACGGATTACTTGATGGAACTGATTTATTTCCTATTCTAACTAAGAAACAAAACAACATTGATAGATCTCTTTTTTGGCATTTTCCTGTATACATTCAATCAAAAAAATGGAAAAATTTTAAAAACGAAAATAGAGATTCTTTATTTCGAACGAGGCCCGGTTCGGTCATTCGAAAAGGAGATTGGAAATTGCATTATTATTTTGAAGACAAGAGTGTAGAACTCTTTAATTTAAAACATGATATTGGAGAGAAAAACAATGTTGCTCAGAAAAATCTAGTAATGGTTTCTAAATTAAAAAAAGAGCTTGAAAACTGGTGGAATAATACTCAGGCAGCAATACCATCAAAAAAAAATACAAAATTTTTAATTAATGATGACTTTTAAACGTTTTCTTGTAAATTATAAACACCTGGTCTTAGGCCCAAAAACTATTCTCATAATTCAAATATTTTAATAAAATGAAAAAAAAATTCTGTCGTGTTATATTTGTTCAACTTTCTGTAATATTTACCCTATACTCATGTAAAGGAAATCAAGTAATAGTCAATGTTGAGCCCATAGAGGAGGAGATTCAAGATAAAGGAGGTAATTTTGTGCCAGAAGGTTATACAAAAATATGGGAAGATCATTTTGACGAAGCAACGATAAATACTGCTAATTGGACTCCGGGATCATTAAGAGACCTAGAATCGGGAGATATCGTGCCTGGAGCTGACGGAGACCATTTGTTAAAAGAGAAATATAGTGGTTATGTGACCAAAGATGATAGTTATATAGAAGACAAAGCGTTGGTTTTAAGAAACCAAAAAAGATCTTATAAAGGAACTAGTCCTGCAGGTGATTATGAGTATACAAGTGGATGGGTAATGTCTATGCACAAAGTACATTTTAACAAAGGATATGTTGAAATGCGCGCACAGTTTCCCTCAGGAGATAAGGTTTGGCCAGCACTTTGGCTAATCGCAGAAGATTTAGTTTGGGGTCCAGAATGGGATATGTTTGAGTATTTTGGAAAAAATACGGAGGGAAATGATGTGATGGGAATGCATATGTTGGTTGATGAATGGCCTAACCAAAAATGGAGTACGGGCTATATCCTTAATTTTAATAGAGACTTCAACTGTGAAGCATGGCATGTATATGGATTTGAATGGACAGAAGACAAAGCCGTTTGGTCTGTTGATGGAGTTGTAAAAAGAGAATTATTAAGAGTGGATTTAAGTTCAAATAAAGCCCAAAAGTGGCCAGATGAAGAAATGTACATCGTATTAAATAATGAAGTTCAGACTAATGCAACTGATAAAACTACACAATGGCCAAATTACTTGAAGATCGACTATGTTGAGATTTATCAAAAATAATTTTTTTAGTTGTGTTTGTTATTGCTTTCAGTGTAAAAACACAACACTCAATTTAATACAAAAGAAGATATTTTCTTTATTAGAATATTATGCTAATCAAATAAGGGCGATTTAACAAAACAAAAAATATGAAAACTCAAGGACTCTATTTATTTTTTTTATTTGTGAGCCTATTAAATGCTCAACAGAAGCCAAATGTAGTTATTATTATAGCGGACGATCTAGGGTATGCAGATTTGTCCTTTTTAGCTCAGGCCCCCGATGATGTAAAGAAGTTTAGCACCCCTGGTTTTGATAAGTTAGCTAAAACAGGAACTTATTTTGAAAACGCATACAGTACTTCTTCAATTTGTAGTCCGTCTAGAGCGGGCTTGATTACTGGTCGATACCAAGAGCGATGG
>JAQWOW010000257.1 GCA_029245665.1 Polaribacter sp.
CCCCAGGAACTCCAGTTATTCCTATTCTTATAGAGTTGTTTGCATGGGGTAGGCAACATTCTAAAATTTTGCTTGCTTTTTCTTGATGTCTTGGGTTTGTACTTTCTACTAAAGTGATTGCTCTGCTCAAAAAAGGAATGTGTCCCTTCAGAATTTTAGAAACAAACTTACGAACTGAATTTTGCTTGCTTCTATTTTTTTTTATTTTTTCTGCACTCAATTTACTGGTAGTCTCTGGTTGAGAAACTCCCTCTTTTTCTTGTAGAGTGGTCTTTTTTTTATTCATTGTACGATTTCTTGGGTAAATTTAAACAAAATTGTCATACCGAACCCCTTGAAGTTTTTAACTTTTATTTTAATAGATTCTCAGATTAGTTCAAAAAATATCACTTTTATAGGTAGCGAAATTCTCCTTAATTCTATTTCGATATTCTCTATAAAGTACCTATATTTATCCCCTGTAAATAGTCACTTTTTTAATGGAACTCTATAAAAGAAATCAACTTAAAGTATACAATTCTCTAACGAAGAAAAAAGAGGATTTTAAACCCATAACAGACGGATATGTAGGAATGTATGTTTGTGGGCCTACCGTATATAGCAATGCACACTTAGGAAATGTTAGAACCTTTATGTTCTTTGATGTTGTCTATAGATATCTGTTACATCTTGGCTATAAAGTGCGTTATGTTCGTAATATTACAGATGCAGGTCATTTAGAAAATGATGCAGATGAAGGGGAAGATAGAATTGCAAAAAAAGCCCGATTAGAACAAATTGAACCAATGGAAGTTGTTCAACGTTATACGGTAGATTTTCATGATGTTTTAAAAAACTATAATTTTTTACCACCAAGTATAGAACCAACAGCAACGGGTCATATCGTAGAACAGATAGAAATGATTAAAGAGATCATGGATAAGGGGTTTGCCTATGTGGTGAATGGATCTGTATATTTTGATGTTTTAGCCTACAACGAAAAAGAACATTATGGCGTTTTATCAGGAAGAAAGGTCGAGGATTTGATACACAATACGCGTTCACTTGATGGACAATCTGATAAGAAAAATCCACAAGATTTTGCACTTTGGAAAAAAGCTGATGACAGACACATTATGCGGTGGCCCTCTCCTTGGAGTGATGGCTTTCCTGGTTGGCACCTAGAATGTTCTGTAATGAGTAAGAAATATCTGGGAGAAAGTTTCGATATTCATGGAGGCGGAATGGATTTAAAATTTCCACATCATGAATGTGAAATTGCACAATCTAAAACCTGTAGTGGAGTTACGCCTGTAAATTATTGGATGCATACAAATATGTTGCTTTTAAATAGTCAGAAAATGGCCAAATCTACTGGGAATTTTATTTTACCAAATGAAATTTTATCTGGTGAAAACGATATTTTACCAAAACCATTTTCAGCAAGTGTAGTTCGTTTTTTTAACATGCAAGCCAATTATAGAAGTATTTTAGACTTTTCTGGTGAAGCGCTTGAAGCTTCAGAAAAAGGACATTCAAAATTGATGGAAGCAATTCGCATCCTAGATACAATTGATGCAGGAAAAACCTCAACCTTTAACATTCAAAAATGGAGTAGTGATTGCTACACAGCAATGAATGATGATTTTAATACACCAATTTTAATTGCCCACTTATTTGAGGCTGTAAAAGTAATTAATCTCATTAAAGAACAAAAAGCGAGCTTAACTGAAGAAGATTTAATCGTCTTTAAAAGAACACTGAATGCATTTGTGTTTGATGTTCTAGGATTGATGAATGAAACTTCTCATACAAACTCAGAGAAAATTAATGGAGTAGTAGAATTGTTAATTAAATTAAGAAAAGAAGCAAGAGAAAATAAAGATTGGGCATTGTCAGATCAAATTAGAGATGAACTAATTGCCCTGGGAATTCAATTGAAAGATGGTAGAGAAGGCACAACGTTTTCGATAAATTAATAAATACTTATGAAGTACGTTTTTAAATCATTACTTATTGAATAAAGTCTTTTCATATCCATTTATATTGTTGGTTCGTTTTTATCAAATAGCAATTTCACCTTATACTCCAGCAACTTGTAGATACAATCCAACATGCTCTCATTATACTATTGAAGCACTTGAAAAACATGGATTGTTTTCTGGCGGATGGTTGGCATTAAAAAGAATATTTAGTTGTCATCCTTGGGGAGGAAGTGGTTACGATCCTGTACCAAAAAATAATAAAAATAATAAAAAATAATATGAGTTTTTTAGCAATAGAGTGGAATCCTTCCATAGGAATAGATTTAGGTTTTTTTATCATCCGTTGGTACAGTTTGATGTTTGTAACAGCTTTTTTATTGGGTCTGCACCTAATGAAGAAAATCTACATAGAAGATAAAATCTCAATAGAAAAATTAGACACCTTATTCATGTATACCTTTATCTCTATGCTTATTGGTATGCGATTGGGTGATGTTTTTTTTTATAGTTGGGACTACTATCAAGACCATTTATTAGAAATTATTTTACCATTTAAACGCATAAATCAATCCTGGAAATTTACTGGTTTTACAGGTTTTGCAAGTCATGGAGCAGCCATCGGAATTCCAATTGCGATGTATTTTTATGCTAAAAAACATTTGCAGAAACCTTGGTTATTTATTTTAGATAGATTGTCTATTATGGTTGCTTTGGCAGGTTTTTTTATCCGATTTGGTAATTTTTTCAACTCAGAAATTTATGGTAAAGAAACGGGTTCTAGTTTCGGAGTT